>WGAH01000910.1 GCA_015489145.1 Deltaproteobacteria bacterium | reverse complement strand
GTAGTAGAGCAGCCAGCGGCCGTCGGGGAGGCGCAGGGCCTCGGGCACCGAGACGGTGCCGAAGTCGCGCTCGGTGCCAGTCCAGATCACGTCCTCGGGGGTCCAGTCGTCGGCGTCCTCGGAGCGGGCCGAGCAGAAGACGCGCTCGGTGCCGGCGGCGTCGAGGGTGCCCTCCACCACCAGGCGGTAGCCGGGGTCGAGGTAGAGCACCGCCGTGTCCACCAGCCGCTGGCCGCAGCGCCCGTCGGGCCAGTCGCCGGGCTCGAGGACGAGGCCGACGCGCTCCCAGTCGACGCCGTCCTCGGAGCGGAAGGCGGTGATGCCCGTGGACCCCGTCATCTCGGTGGCGAACAGGCGCCAGGTGCCGTCGTCGGCCGCCAGCACCGTCGGCACGGTGGTGTCCTCGAGGGCGAAGTCCGCGTCGATGGCGAAGGCGGTGGCCTCCTCCGGCGCGAACAGCAGCGCCCGCGTCCAGGGCGCGTCGGTGAGGTCGGCCCAGGGGTTCGGGAGCGCGGCGGCGTCCCCGGCGGCGCCGCCGGTCTCGCCGGCGTCCGGCGCCTCGGGACGGCAGGCCGTCGCGAGGCCCGCGGCGAGGAGGGCCGCCCTCACGAGGGCCGCCAGGCCTCCGGGTCGCCGGCCCGGTACAGGCCGAGCCAGGCCCGGATGAAGTCGTTCCACAGCAGGGTGCTCTGGCCGACGGGCTCGACCTGGTAGAGCGCCTCGGCGGTGCGGAGCTGCACCTTGTTGCCCAGCTCCATCGCCACCGCCACCACCTCGGCGAAGGGGATGCGGCGCTCGCCGACCACCACGGCGTCCCGCCGCAGGCTCATCGGCCCGTCGGCCCAGGGCTCGGGATCGAGGCCGCGCGCCACCCGGCCGACGCGGGCGCGCTCGCAGCGCAGGATGGTCCCGTCCCGCTCGAAGCGCGCGGGATCCTCGACGGGCGGGTCGCCGAAGTGGGCGCGGATCGCGTCGTAGGCGGCGGCCACCGTGCTCGGCTCCGCCGCCCCGGCCCGGGGGCGCAGCTCGCCCTCCAGGCCGAGGTCCCAGGCGGCGCCGCAGCGCGTGCAGGCCACGGCGTCGCCGTCGTCGGGGTGCGGGCGCAGCGCGCCGAGGGCGAAGCAGGCGGGACAGGCCCAGAGGTAGCTCTCGAGGCCCCAGGCCGAGCGCCAGCGAAAGGTGCGCTCGCCGGGGCGCAGGCGCGCCTCGGGCCCGTCGGGGTCGAGGGCGATGGCGGCCTGCACGTCGGCGGCGATCGACTCGGGGGTGGCCTCGGGTCCCCAGGTGCGCGGCTCGGAGTACTCGAGGCGCACGGGCACCCACCGCGGCCAGCGGGCCCAGCGAGGCTGGAAGAGGTGCCCGGTGAGGATGCGGCAGAACACGACGCGGGCGTCGAGGCGCTTGACGAGGCGGCCGATGCCCGGCAGCACCGTGAGGGTGCGCCCGTCCCAGCTCCGCTCGGCCTCGGGAAAGATGACGACCACCTGCCCGGCCTCGTACAGCTCGGAGACGCGGGCCATGGCGGCGCGGTCCTTGACGTACTTGATCTTCGGGAAGGCGCCGAGGGAGCCGAGGAGGGGCCCGAGGAGGCGCGAGCGGAAGACCTGCCGGCTCGCCATGAACCAGGCCGGGCGGCCGATGGGGTGGCCGACCCAGAAGGGGTCGAGCAGCGAGACGTGGTTGGGAAGCAGCAGGTAGGGACCGTCGCGGGGCAGGCGCTCGGCGCCGGTGACGCGGGGACGGAACAGCGGGGCCCCGGCGAGGCCCCACAGGGAGCGCACCGTCCACCACCAGGCGAGGCGCAGGGGGCCGAAGCGGGGGGCGAGGGCGGCTGGGTCCACGAAACCTCCCGCTCCAGGGTAGCGCGAGGCGCGCTGCCGAGACGAAGCCGCCCGGCCGAAGCCGGGCGGGAATCGCGGGGGCGGGCCCCGCCTCGCGGGGTGCCAGCCCTACGAGGTGGCGCTGTTGATCGTCTGGGCGACGCCGCTGAACAGGTTGCTGAGCGAGGTGCCCAGGGCGGTGAGGGCGGCGATGATGGCGACGGCGACGAGGCCGGCGATGAGGCCGTACTCGATGGCGGTCGCGCCGGACTCGTCGGCGACCAGGCGGTGAACGAGCTGCATGGTGTCTCCGGGGAGTGGGGGGAAGGCGTCGAACGGTCGCGACCCGGGGGCGGGACCGGTCCACGCGCGTCCGATCATTCCCCCGGATCGGATCCGCGCGCAAGAGGATTGACAGGCGTCGGAAATTTTTTTTCTCCCTCGGTCCCGGCGGCCCCACCGCGCCCCCGGTCCCCGGCTCGCCCGCCGC
>WGAH01000909.1 GCA_015489145.1 Deltaproteobacteria bacterium | reverse complement strand
CCCGGCGACGCCGACCTGACGAAGGCCATCGAGCAGGCGAAGGGCTCGGGCTCCGGCGACGAGCTGGAGATGCTCAAGACCCTCGGCTACATCGGGGACTGATCGGCCGGGGTCGCCGGCGCGCCGGGTAGGATCGCCGGGCGGGGCGCCGGTTGTTCCCTCTCCTCGCCCGGAGGCTTCCATGATCCGCCGGCTCAAGGTGTCCAATTTTCGGAGCCTGGATCGGGATGTCCAGGTCGAGCCCGGGCGCATCGCTTTCTTCGTCGGTCCCAACGGCGCCGGGAAGTCGAACCTGCTCGACGTGCTCTCCTTCGTCCGCGAGGCGGTGACGGTCGGCCTGCCCGCGGCGGTGACCAGCCGCAACGGCATCGGCGCGGTGCGAAGGCACAGCCGGGGCCACCCCCACCCTGTTCGCGTGGGTCTCGAACTCGACCTCGACGGCCGTCCGGCTGCCTATGGTTTCGTGATCGTGGGCGACAGCCGTTCGGAATACCGGGTGGGGCAGGAGCAGGCCGAGGTCACGACGGAACAGGGCGAGCGGGTGGTGTTCGAGCGGCGGGGCGACACCTGGCGGGCGCCCCAGGGCCTCCATCCCCGCGTTGACGACCAGAGCCTCGCACTCACCGCCCTGGGAGGGGTCGAGCCCTTCCGGTCCCTCCACGAAGCCCTGTCGCGCATGGTCGTCTACGCGGTCTTCCCCAACAACCTCGAAGTACCCCAGCGCTTCGACACCGCCCGCCCCATGCGTCGGCACGGCGAGAACTGGGTGTCGGCCCTCAAGGACCTGCTTCGCGACCCGGACGCTCGCGAACAGCTCGTCACCGCCCTCGGCAAGGTGGCTGGCGACATCGAGGACGTGCGCGTCACCCCGGCCGGGGGCCACCTCGTCGCCGAGTTCAAGCAGGCCGGGGCGAGCGACCGCGAGAAACGATGGTTCGACGCGGGGCAACAGTCGGACGGGACCTTGCGGGTCGCCGGGCTCCTCACCGCGCTCCTCCAACGGCCACCGCTGCCGGTGGTGGGCATCGAGGAGCCGGAGCTCACCGTCCACCCCGGCGTGTTGCCGGTGATCTGGGACTTCCTCCTCCAGGCGGCCGAGGTGTCGCAGATCCTCGTCACCACGCACAGCCCGGCGCTTCTCGACGCCATCGACGTCGAGCGCGTGAGGTTGTTCTCCGTGGAACGCCGGGGCGGGCGCACTGCGGTACGCCGGGTGGGTGGCGAGCACCTCGATCCCATCAAGAAGGGGCTGTACCGGGCCGGTGATCTCCTCCTCTCGGGGGACCTGCAGCTCCCGTTGTTCCAGGATTTCGACGAGCCGGAAGGGGGCTGAGCCGGTGGCCGCTGGAAAGGGCTGGATCCTCGTCGAGGGCCACGGCGAGGTCGATGCGGTCGCCAACCTCATCGCCCGCATGTGGCGGGAACGCGGCGCGCCCTTTCCCTGGATGCCGCCGCGGCGCTGGCTGAACCTGCACCAGTGGCAGCCGCGCAGCGGGCGCGGCGGGGTGGCCGGAGGAGCCGGCTTCGTGCGTTCCAAGCCCGCCGCGCGCGCCCTTCTCATCCTTCGCGACGAGGACGATGGCTGTCCCCGCGAGCGCGCGCCGCGCGTCACCCGTCAGCTCGCCGGTCTCGGCCTGCCCTTTCCGGTGGCCTACGTGCTCCTGCGGCCGGAGTACGAGGTGCTGTTCCTCCCCTGTCTCCGCGAGCTGGGCTTTCCCGAGTGGGACGGGGCGACCTGGGAGAGTCGCCGGGGCATCAAGGAGTGGCTCTCCAGCCACCTGCCTCCCGGGCGCCGGTACAAGCCGACCCTCGACCAGGCTCGATACACCCGTGGGTTGGACCTCGGCCGGCTCCGCGCCGCGGACGTGCCGAGCTTCGGCACCCTGGAGCGCGCCCTGGACTTCCTGGCGGACCCGGAACGATCGGTTCCCGGGGCCGTCTATCCACCTCCCTCCCCCTGAGGCCGCGCCGGCGTTGGAGCGGAGCCGGGCGGCCGGCTATGGCCTGCGCGCGGGGGCTTCCGGGCGCCGCCGGTTCCCGGCCCCGCGGAAGGAGGCGTCATGCAGGAGTGGGAGTTCCGCACGATCATCGAGCCGTTCCGCATCAAGATGGTGGAGGACATCCCGCTCCTCACCCGCGAGCAGCGCGAGGCGGCGCTCGAGCGCACCGGCT
>WGAH01000908.1 GCA_015489145.1 Deltaproteobacteria bacterium | reverse complement strand
GACCGGGAGCCCCCCGAGGGCTGTGGCTGCGCGGCCGCCGGGACGCCGGCCCCGCTCGCGGCCGTCCTCCTCGCCCCCCTCCTCGCCCTGCGCCGCCGGCGCGCTCGTGCCTCCGCTCGCAAGTTCCTGGCCACCCCGAGCGCCACCACGGCGGAGGTTTCCCGGAACCGGCGAGCTCCGGCACCAGCGGTCCCATCGCACGGGGGGCCGCGCCCCCCGGCGCCTCCCCCGCGGCGGTCGCTTCGCGCCCGCGTGCACGCGCCAGGTCGCGTCTCGTCGGGTGGTCGAGGACCCCCGGGCGCGTGCACTACGCCATGCGGGCCCGGAACAGCCTCCCCCGCCGGGACAGCCGGCCCGTCGGGTGCCGCCCGCGCCGCGCGACCAGCCACGCCGCCGCGCCGAGGAAGAGCGCGGCGAACGCGACGTGGATGAGCAGCAGGCCCCCGAGGGGGATGCCGAGGTCGGCGGCCCGGCTCGTCGGCTTGAGGCCCAGCTCGAACAGCAGGCGCACGTTGTTCTCGACCCGCCACTGCCCCTTCAGGTAGGGATTCGCCATCGCGTAGGACTTCCCGCTCTTGATCACCGCGTCCAGCGAGTAGCGCTGCACCGCCAGCCAGGTGAGCGCCTTGGCCAGCGGGCGCATGTCCTTGATCGAGACCATGATGCTCGACAGGGTGATCTGCGGGATGAGCAGCAGCGGCAGGGTGCCCACCGCCGCCTCCGAGGAGGTCCACGAGGCGCTCACCAGCAGGCCGAGGCTCATGCCCACCCAGCCGATGAGCACCGCCACCAGCCCGAGCAGCGGCAGGCTGAAGCCGTAGTCGCCCATGCCGTGCGTGAAGAACAGGATGCCCGACAGGGCCGCGCACTGCAGCCCCACCAGCAGGCCGAGCACCGCGACCTTGCTGCCGAGGTAGGGCAGCACCCCCACGCCGACCCGGCGCTCGCGGTTCCAGATCACCCGGTCGGCGATGAGCTCGCGCACCGACGCCGACATGCCGAACCACAGGGCGCTGAGCGCCAGCATGAACAGCATCGGCGCCGAGGGCTCGGGAAAGACCACCGCCATCACCGCCGCCAGCAGGGGCGGCTGCACCGCGAGCACCGCCACGCCCGTGCGGTCGCGCAGCTTCACCCGCCAGTAGCGCCGGGTGAGGGTGAGGAGCTGGTCGAGGCGGCTGCGCCGGGGCCGCGGGCCGGCGGGCCGCCCCTCGGGGCGCACGCCGCCGAGCCCGACGAGGTGCTCGCGCGTGGCGACGTACTTGCGGAAGTCGGGCGACTCCCGGAAGCGACGCGCCCACTCCTCGGGGGGGCGCTCCCCCAGGAGGTGGAAGATCGCGTCGGGAGTGGCGACCCCGAAGTAGCGCGCCGCCTCGTCCGGCGGCCCGAACCAGGCCACCCGCCCCCCCGGCACCATGACCAGCAGGTGGTCGCACTGCACCATGACCTCGGGGGTGAGGTCGTGGGTGACGAGGAAGACGATGCGGCCGTGGTCGGCGAGCTGCCGCACCAGCCGCACGATGTCCTGGGAGGCCCGCGGGTCGAGGCCGCTGGTGGGCTCGTCGAGGAACAGCACCCGCGTCGAGCGCGTCATCAGCTCCTGGCCGAGGTTCACCCGCTTGCGCTGCCCGCCGGAGATGCCGCGCTTGAGGGCGTCGCCGATGCGCTGCTCGCGAATCGAGGCGATGCCGAGTTCCTCGAGCACCCGGTCGGCGGCGGCCTGCAGCTCGTCCCGGGACACCCCCGGCCCGAAGCGCAGCCGCCCCGAGAACAGCAGGCTCTCCCCCACCTTCAGCTCGGGGTGGACGAGGTCGTCCTGGGGCACCACGCCGACCAGCGAGCGGTCGGCCTCCAGCAGCGCGTGGAAGTCCTGGCCGTCGTAGAGGACCTCGCCCTCGTCGGCGGGGGCCACGCCGCTCATCGCGTTGAGCAGCGTGGTCTTGCCGCAGCCCGAGGGGCCGACCAGCGCCACGACCTCGCCGGTGAACACCGTGAAGCGCACGTCGTCGAGGATGCGAAGGGGGCCGATGTCCCGGCGCAGGCCGCGCACGCTCAGGGAGGTGAAGGCCCGCTCGCCGTCGATCTGCACCTCGTCGCCCTGCACGCGCAGGGTGTAGGGCCCGATGCGGAGGCGATCCCCCGGGGCGAGGGGCGCCGAGGCCACCACCTGTCCGTTGACCACGGTGGGGCGGCCGCTCCGAAGGTCGAGCACCCGCCAGCCGTCGTCGGTGCGGACCAGCCGGGCGTGGCGCGGCGCCACCTGCGGGTCGGTCAGCTCGACCTCGCAGCCGCGGGCCCGGCCGATCACCGCGGAATCGCCGTGCAGGCGGACGTGGCGGTCGGCGCGGGCGTGCCGGGGATCGTGCTTCTGGAGCAGCGCGGTCACCAGGAGCCGGTCGACGCCGAGCTCGCGGGCGGCCTGCTTGAGGCGCTCCACCTCGTCGGGGTCGATGCCGTCGGCCGCCGCCACCGAGAACAGGCTGTCGAGCAGCAGCAAGGCGCCGTCCACCCCGTAGCGGAGGGCGAAGCCGGCGAGGTCCATCTCCCGGGCCTGCTCGGCCCGCAGCTCGGCGGCGGCCTCGGCCCCGAAGCGGGCGGCGTAGGCCCGCAGCTCGTCCTCGGTGAGCGCGGCCCGGTGCCGCGGCGCCAGGGCCAGGCGCACGAGGGTGCGGGCCTGCCCCGTGGTGAGCCCGGTGCGGGTGGCGAGGGCCTCGACCAGCCGCCCGAGCTCGGCCTCCTCCGCCGAGCGCAGCGACAGGCTCCGCACCGCCAGCCGGCAGAACTCGACGGCGAAGGCCAGCGCCTCCTCGTCCAGCTCGGCTCCGGCCCGGCGCATCGCCTCCCGGAACCGCTCGCCGAGGCGCGTCACCGCGCCCCGCCCGGACCGCGGCCGCCCGCGAGGCTCGCGCGCCTGCTCCGCACCGGAAGGCCCCCTGGGTGGCGACGGCTCAGCGGTAGGTCACCGCCATGGCGACCCCGCCCTTCTCGGCGCCCTCGGCGAGCTTGCCGGCGTAGACCGCCAGGTAGTAGGTGTCGGTGCTCGGCGGGCGCCAGGTGAGCGAGGGCTCGCGGTCGTCGGTCTTGTCGCGGAGCAGCTCCTTGCCGTTGGCGTCGTGCAGGACGAGGTCGACGTCCTGCACCTGGCTGTCGCCGCAGACCTCGAAGCGGTACTCGTTGCCGGCGTAGAGCGTGACCAGGTAGATGCGGTGCTCGCCCTCGGCCAGGGTGGTGCTCGTCGCCGTGCGAACCGCCCAGCCGTCGGCGTAGCCCGACCAGATCTTGGTGCGGAGGCAGGTGTCGGCTTCCTTCTCGTCGGCGTGGGCCACGCCGGCCACGGTCGCCAGGAGCAGCGCGGGGAGGATGCGCATCGGTGCCTCCTACAGCATGGTGAGCAGCGCGCCGGTGGCGCTGTGGATGGTGGAGACGTCCTCGGCGGTGAGCTGGGCCTTGCCGGTGACCTCCTTGAGGGTCTTGAGCGTCTCCTCGAGCTGGGCGACGACCTCGTCGGGGGCCTTGTCGCGACCCTCGCGCTGCACGTACTTGAGGAAGTAGTCCACCACCGCCGGCTGCTTGAGGAGGGTCGCGGCGGTGTCGGCCTTCTTCTCGGCGTCGATGGCGCCGCTGACGTAGTGGGCGCCCTCGAGCCAGCTCCCGGCCTGGATGAGCGGCACCACCCAGTCGCCGGCCTCGAACTGGAGCTCGGGCACCATGACGCCGCTGAGCTCGTCCATCTCCTTGAGGAGGTCGTCGCGGTTGACCGCGTCGTTGTTGAGGCGCGTCACCACGTCGTCGATGGTGGCGGCGATGTCGGTGCCGGCGCCGAGCTTGCCGAAGCCCTCCTTGAGGCGCTCCAGCCGCGCGACGAGCTGCTCCTTGGGCGCGGTCTTGACCGTCAGCACGACGTCGGCCAGCACGACGCCGGTGCGGACCGCGAGCTGGTCCTTGTTGTCGGTGTCCATCTTGACGTCGCGGTCGCCGACGAGGTCGGCGAGCTTCGTCGTGAGGCCGGCGTGGGCGAGCGACCGCTGCATCTCGGCCGGCGAGGGCACCAGCGCGACCTGCTTCGCCTCCTTCTGGAGG
>WGAH01000907.1 GCA_015489145.1 Deltaproteobacteria bacterium | reverse complement strand
GGGGCCGGCTCGGCGGTGGAGAGGGCGGAGACGACGGCCTCGGCGGCCGGCTCGGGGGCGGCCTCGCCCGCGGGGGCCTCGCCTCCGGGCGCGTCGCGGCCCGCCTCGTCGAGGAGCCGGCGGTTGCGCGTCCAGGGGCGGGCGGTGGGGCCGGAAGCCTCGGCGGAGGCGGTGCGGACGAGGGCGTCCCCTCCCGAGACGCCGGCGGGCGCGGCGTTCTCTGCGGCGGTGGCCCCGGCGCCGGGCTCGGGCAGGCGGTCGGTGAGCACCCAGGCGGCGATGCCGCCCAGGGCGAGGCTGGCGGCGGCGAAGGCGATTCGCGCCGCCGGCCGCAGGGAGGAGGGCGGCGGCCCCACCAGGCGGGCGAGCTCGGCGAGGTTGGCGTCGTCGGGCAGGCCGGCGTGGGCCGCGGCGACGAGGCGGGCCAGGGGGCGGCCGGAGCTGGCGCGGCTCAGCAGGCCCACCCAGGCGAGACGCGGGTCCTCGCCCTCGCCCTCCTCGAAGCGGATGCCCGCCGCCCGGGCCAGCGCCGCGCGCTGGTCGGGGCGCGGGAAGCGCCGGGCGAAGAAGGCGGCCAGCTCGCTGACCTCGCGGTGATCCAGCTCCATGCCGCGAGCCTACACGCTTTACACGTCAAGTGCAACCCCCGGCGCGACCTTCGCGGTCGGCCGGGGGAGGCGGGCGGCCCCGGGGGGCCTACACGTCGATGGTGACGAGGTTTTCGGCCACCTCGAAGGGGCCGCCGCTGCGCTCGCGAATCTCGTCGACGGTGACGCCGGGGGCGATCTCGGTGAGCACGCAGCGGCCGTCGCGGAAGTGGAACACGCCGAGGTCGGTGATGAGCATGTCGACGCAGCGCACGCCGGTGAGCGGCAGGTTGCACTGCTCGACGAGCTTGGGCGAGCCGTTCTTGGCGTTGTGGGTCATGATCACGACGACCTTCTTCGCGCCGCTCACGAGGTCCATCGCCCCGCCCATGCCCTTGACCATCTTGCCGGGGATCATCCAGTTGGCGAGATCGCCGGTCACCGACACCTGCATCGCCCCGAGGATGGTGATGTCGACGTGGCCGCCGCGCACCATCGCGAAGCTGTCGGCGCTCGAGAACAGGCTGGCGCCGGGCAGCATGGTGATCGTCTGCTTGCCGGCGTTGATCAGGTCGGCGTCGACCTCGTCTTCCGTGGGAAAGGGCCCCATCCCGAGCAGGCCGTTTTCCGAGTGCAGCACGACCTCGACGCCCTCGGGGATGTGGTTGGCGACCATCGTCGGCATGCCGATGCCGAGGTTGACGTAGTAGCCGTCCTTCAGCTCCCGGGCGGCGCGGCGAACGATTCCGTTGCGATCCAGTGCCATGGCGTCCTCCTCAGGCTTCCCGGACGGTCCGGCGCTCGATGCGCTTCTCGTAGCGCTCGCCCTTGACGACGCGCTGCACGAAGATGCCGGGGGTGTGGATGGTGTTGGGGTCGAGCTCGCCGGCGGGGACGATTTCCTCGACCTCGGCGATCGTGATGCGGCCGGCCATCGCCATCATCGGGTTGAAGTTGCGCGCGGTGTGCCGGTAGATGAGGTTGCCGTGGGTGTCGGCCTTCCAGGCCTTGACCAGCGCGAAGTCGGCGGTCAGGGCGCGCTCGAGCAGGTAGGGCTTTCCGTCGAACCAGCGAACGTCCTTGCCCTCGGCCACCGGGGTTCCGTAGGCGGTGGGGGTGTAGAAGGCGGGAATGCCCGCGCCGCCGGCGCGGATGCGCTCGGCGAGCGTGCCCTGGGGCACGAGGTCGACCTCGAGTTCGCCGGCGAGGAACTGCCGCTCGAACTCCTTGTTCTCGCCGACATAGCTCGAGATCATCTTGCGGATCTGCCGGGTCTGGAGCAGCAGGCCGAGGCCGAAGTCGTCGACGCCGGCGTTGTTGCTGATCACCGTCAGGTCCTTGGTGCCGCGCTGCACCAGCGCCGCGATCAGGTTCTCGGGGATGCCGCACAGGCCGAAGCCCCCCGCCATCAGGGTGGCGCCGTCGGGGATGTCGGCCACGGCCTCGAGGGATGACGATACGACCTTGTTCATCGCGCGCTCCTCGGTCGGGGTGCCAGGGCGGTCGAACCTATCGGGGCCGCGAGAAACCCGCCACGGGGCCGGCGCCTTCGGCTACGATGCGGGGCTCGGAGGTGCCCATGACGGGAGAGGTGGCGAAGGTGCTGCGGCGGGAGGCCGGCGCGATGCCGCCGGATCGGCCGGCGGTGGGCGCCGTCGAGGCGCGGATTGGCGCGGCGGACGAGGACGGCGACACGCCGGTCTCGGCCGAGGTCGCCGTCGTGAACCCGACGTCCGAGACCTACGAGGAGGTCATCGTCGAGCTGGTGGCCCTCGACGCGGAGGGCCGGCCCCTCGACCGCGCCGAGGGGCGCGGCGGCCCCCTGCCGGCGGTCGGCGTCGCCACGGTGGCCGTCGAGGGCTACCTCGTCGGCGTCTCGCCGGACGGCATCGCCGACATCGAGGTGTGGGCGAAGGTGGTGGAGACCGAGCGCATCGGCGTTCGCGCCGAGCTGGCCTGGGAGGATTGACATGGCCTGGGTTCGACGCGCGATGGTGCGGATCGGCGCCCCGGACGAGGACGGGGACCGCAGGCTCCAGGCCTTCGTCGAGGTGGACAACCGCGGCGAGGCCTACGACGCCAGCCAGCTCGGGGTGGTCTTCCGCGATGCCGGCGGCGCCCTGCTCTACACCGAGACCCTCGAGGGCGGGCCCGTGCCCCGGGGCCGCCACCTCCTCGAGTTCTCCGGCTGGCCCGACCCGACGCTGCGCCCCGAGTCGGCCGAGGGCACCCTGCTGCTGCGGCGCTCGCTGGGCCTGGAGCCCGTGCGCCTCGCCGGGGGCGAGCCGGAGGCCGCCGCCCAGCCGCCGGTCGGCAACGGCGAGGGCGGCGATGCGGAGCCCGCCGCCGAGGCGGGACCGGCCGAGGGCGCGGTGCCCCCGCCGCCGGAGCCCGCCCTGCGCCGCGAGGACCCGTGGGCGCTCCTCGACGCCGGCGAGCGGGATCGGGCGCTCGCGGCCCTGGCCGGCCGGGACCTCGACAGCCTCGGGCGCGACCGCGTGCGCGAGCTCGCCCGGAGCGGCGAGGCCGCCGACCTGGTGCTCGCCTGCGACATCGCCCGGCTGACGGGCTGGCGCTCCTTCGCCACCAACCTGCGCCGCCTCGTCGGCCACGCCGAGCCGTCGGTGCGGGCGGCGGCGGCCCGGGCGCTCGGCGTGCTCGGCGGGCCGGCCCTGGTGATCACCCTGCGCCGCCTGCTCGCCGACGAGGACGAGGCGGTGCGCGCGGCGGCCGAGGAGGCGATCGAGCGCCTCGGCGGGTAGGCCGGGCCCTTCCCCCCTCCTCCCGATGCCGGCGGTCGGCCGGCTGTCTCTTATACACATCTCCGAGCCC
>WGAH01000906.1 GCA_015489145.1 Deltaproteobacteria bacterium | reverse complement strand
GCGGTGGCGACCAGTCCCGGACCCGAGGAGGCGATGACGCGGCAGGATGCCGCGTCTACCTGGCGCGTGCTCGCGGGGCGATGACCACGGCGCGGGCCCCGAGGAGGCGATGACGCGGCGGGATGGTGCGTCTACGCGTCGAGTTGCTCGCGGCGCGACGACCGGCCCCGGAGCCCGAGGAGGCGATGACGCGGCGGGATGGTGCGTCTACGTGGCGAGTTGCCCGCGCGGCGGTGCCGATGACGCGGCAGGATGCGGCGTGTACCTTGCGCGTGCCCGCGCGGCGATGACCACGCTCCGGAACCGGTCGCGGCGATGACGCGGCGGGATGCCGCGTCTACGTTGCGCGTGCCCGCTCGCGACGACGCCGCGCCGCGCCCACCCTCACTCGCCCCGACGCCGGGCCGGGCCCTCCTCGCGCTCCCCTTTCGCGGCGTCCAGCCGGGGGCGGCGTCGGGTTAGCTGCCGGGCCATGACGGAACCCGTCCCCGCGCCCGCCTCCCGGCCCGCCGACGAGGTCGGCGGCGCGTTGTGGCGGCCGGGGAATCACGCCGGCCGGCTCGCGCTGGTCGACGCGCCCACCGGCCGGCGGTGGACCCACGGGCAGCTCGCCGCCGAGGTGGCCGCCGCCGCCGAAAGCCTCGCCGCTCCCCGCGACCTCGCCTTCGTCTTCGCCGACCGCTCCCCCGGCTCGACCGTCGCGCTGCTCGCGGCCTGGGCCGCCGGCCACGCCGTCGCGCTCCTCGAACCCGAACTCGACGCCGCCGCCCGCGCGCGGCTCCTGGCCGCCTACCGGCCGGGCCTGGTCCTCGACCGGGCGGACGCGCCGCCGCCCCCGGGCTTTCGCGCCGCCGGCGCCGTCCTCGACCGGGGCATCGCCCGGCGCGACGGCCCCGCCGAGCCGCCCCCGCACCCGGAACTCGCCCTGCTGCTGAGCACCTCGGGCAGCACCGGAAACCCGCGCGTCGCCCGCTTGTCGGCCCGGGCCGTCGCCAGCAACGCCCACGCCATCGCCGAGGCCCTTCGCATCGGCCCCGGGGCCCGGGCCATCGCCAGCCTGCCGCTGCCCTACGCCTACGGCCTCAGCGTGCTCACCAGCCACCTCGCCGCCGGGGCCGCCTTCGTGCTGACCCCGGCCAGCCCCGTCGAGCGCGGCTTCTGGGCGGCGATGGCCGAGGCCGGCGTCACGAGCATGGCCGGCGTGCCCGCCACCTGGGGCATCGTCGCCGGCCGCCTCCTCGGCCTCGCTCCCTCCTCGCTCGCGGACCTCACCGTCGCCGGAGGCCGGCTTCCCGCCGAGCAGGTCCGGCGCCTCCACCGCTGGGTGGCCGACCGCGGCGGCCGGTTCTGGGTGATGTACGGCCAGACCGAGGCGACGGCCCGCATCGCCGTCCTGCCGCCCGAGACCCTCCCCGAGCGCGCCGGCTGCGCCGGCCGGGCGATCCCCGGCGGCACCCTCCTCGTCGACGCCGGCGAGGGCCCCGCCGCCGTCCCCGAAGTCGAGGGCGAGATCGTCTACCGCGGCCCCAACGTGATGATGGGCTACGCCGAGGGGCGCGCCGACCTCGCCCGGGGCGACGAGCTCGGCGGGGAGCTCCGCACCGGCGACCGGGGCCGCCTCGACGCCGAGGGCTTCCTCACCGTCACCGGCCGCGCCGCCCGCATGGGCAAGGTCTTCGGCATGCGCTTCGACCTCGACGAGGTCGAGGCCCTCGCCGCCGCCTGGGGGCCCACGGCGGTCACCGGCGGCGAGGACGCCCTGGTGCTGCACTGCGCCTGGGGCGACGCCGAGTCCCACGCCGCCCGCCGCCGCGAGCTGGCCGCCCGCCTGCGCCTGCACCCCTCGGGCCTGGTCTTTCGCCGCGTCGAGGCGATCCCGCTCACCCGTCGCGGCAAGGTCGACTACGCCCGCCTCGCCCGGGAGGCCCGGTGAGCGCGCTCCCCGAGGGGCTCGACGCGCTGCTGGCCCGGCCGCAGTTCCGCCTGCCCACCGCCGACAAGGTGGCCCGCCTCGGCCCGGTCCTCGCCGCCCTCACCGCCCGCCACCGCGCCGCCTGCCCCGCCTACGCGCGCCTCCTCGACCTGTTCGGCCGGCCGCCCGCCGCCGATGCCGCCGGCCGCCCGGTGCCCCTCGCCGACGTGCCCCTCGTCCCGGTGGGCCTGTTCAAGACGCACCGCCTCGCCAGCGTCCCGGACGAGGCGGTCTTCAAGGAGCTGCGTTCCAGCGGCACCACCGGGCAGGTCCCCAGCCGCGTGGTCCTCGACCGGCCCACCGCCCGCCTCCAGGCCCGCGCGCTGGCCGCCATCGCCGGCACCCTCCTCGGCGGGCGGCGGCGGCCGATGGTCGTCCTCGACCACGAGGGCGTCGT
Source organism: Deltaproteobacteria bacterium (assembly GCA_015489145.1). Lineage (GTDB taxonomy): Bacteria > Myxococcota_A > UBA796 > UBA796 > UBA2385 > S143-5. The sequence goes on along the minus strand of WGAH01000906.1, from coordinate 4,811 downwards.
CCGGGGAGCGCCGACGGCGCGCACGGCGGCGGTGCTCGGCTTCCTCCCCTTCGGCCGCGACCACTTCTTCGCCCTCGACGCCGACCTGCGCCTGCGCCGCGAGGCCCTGGCCGCCTGGCTCGACCGCCACGCCGGCGAGGACCTCCTCCTGTTCGGCTTCACCTTCCTCGCGTGGCGAGCCCTGGCCGAGGAGGCCGCCGGCCTCGACCTCTCCCGGGGCCTGCTCCTCCACGGCGGCGGCTGGAAGCGCCTCGCCGACCGGGCGGTCGACGCGCCCTCCTTCAAGCGGCGGCTGCGCGAGGCGACCGGCCTGGCGCGCGTCCACGACTACTACGGCATGGTCGAGCAGACCGGCTCGATCTTCCTCGAGGACGACCGGGGCCGGCTCACGGCGCCGCACCTCGCCCACGTCCTCGTGCGCGACCCGGACACCCTGCGCCCGCTGCCGCCGGGGGAGGTGGGGGTGATCGAGGTGCTCTCGGCCCTTCCCCTCAGCTACCCCGGCCACGCCATCCTCACCGAGGACCTCGGCGTGATCGAGGCCGAGGACGACCCGGACCACCCCTGGCGCGGCCAGCGCTTCCGGGTGCTCGGGCGGGTGCCCACCGCCGAGGCGCGGGGATGCAGCGACACGCGGGCGGTGCCGGGAGGTGCGGCGTGAGCGCCCTGGAACGACTGGAGAGCGCCGAGGCGGCGCGGCGGCTCCTCGCCGAGGCCCGCGCCGGCGCGGGACGCCCCTTCGCCGAGGATCGGCGGGCCCTCCTCGCCGCCCTCTCCCGCGCCCTGCTCACCCGGCCCGACACCCGCCGGCGCGGCGACCTGGTGGCCCTCGGTTACTGGCTGCGCCCGGCCAACCTCGACCGGCTTCGGCGGAACCACGCGCCGGGCCCCGGGCGGCTGCGGGCGGCGCGGGGGCTCGTGTTGCACCTCCCGCCGGCGAACGTGCCCACCCTGGCGGTCTACGGCTGGGCGCTGGCGCTGCTCGGGGGGAACGCGACGGTGGTGCGCGTCAGCGAGCGGGCCCTGGCGGCGGAGCCGGCCCTGTTCGCGACGGTGGCCGAGGTCCTCGCCGCCGCCCCGCCCGTCCTCCGCCGGGGACAGCGCTTCGTCCGCACCGGCCACGACCCGGCGGTGATGGCGGCGCTGGCGGCCGGCGCCGACGCCCGCCTCGCCTGGGGCGGCGACGCCGCCGTCGCGGAGCTGCGCCGCCACCGCCTGCCGCCCCACGCCCTCGACCTCGGCTTTCCCGACCGCTGGTCCCTGAGCCTGCTCGACGCCGACGCCTGGCGGGATGCCGACGCCCCGACGCGCGAGGCCGTCGTCGAGGCGCTCCTGCGCGACGCCGGCCCCTTCGACCAGCGCGCCTGCGCCTCGCCGCGCCTGGTCGCCTGGCTCGGCGACCCCGGCGAGACGGCCGAGGCCCTCTGGGGGGGGCTCGCCCGGCGCCTCGCCGCCGAGGCCCCCGTTCCCGCCGGCCTGGCGATGGAGCGCCTGCACTTCGCGTACAGGGCGGCCCTCGATGCGCCGATCTCCCGGGCGCACGCCCCGGAGGGCCGCGTGATCGCGCTCCGCATCGACGACCTCGCCCGCCTCTCCCGCGATCACCCGGGCGGTGGGCTGTTCTTCGAGGCGGTCCTCCCCGACCCGGAACCGCTGCTCCGCTTCCTGCGCCCCACCGACCAGGCCCTCGGCTGGTGGGGCCCGGACGCCGACGCCCTCGCCGCCCTCGCCCCCCGCCTCGCCGACGCCGGCCTCGACCGCATCGTCCGCCTCGGGCACGCGCTCGACTTCGACGCCGCCTGGGACGGGGTGGACCTCCTCGACGCGCTCACCCGCGCCGTGGTCGTGGAGGCGCCGTGACGCGAACACGCGCCCGCATCGTCCTCGCCGGCAACACGAGCTGGAGCATGGCCCGCTTCCGCCTCGACCTGGTCCGCCAGCTTCGCGAGGCCGGCCACGAGGTGTTCGTCGTCGCCCCGCCCGACGACTCGACCCCCGCCCTGCGCGCCGCCGCCGACGGGGTGCGCGGCGTCCACATCGACCGCCGGGGAACGCGGCCCGACCGCGACCTCCGCACCCTGGCCTCCTTCGCCCGCACCTACGCGATGCTGCGGCCCGACCTGGTGCTGAACTACACGATCAAGCCCGTCATCTACGGCACGATGGCGGCGCGCCTCCTCGGCATCCCGAACTTCGCCGTCGTCACCGGCCTCGGCAGCGGCTTCCTCGGGTCGAGCGCCCTGGCCCGGGCCCTGGCGCTCCTCGCCCGCGCGGCCCTGCGCGGCGCCGACCGCGTGGTCTTCCTCAACCCCGACGACGCCCGCTACTACCTCGACCGCCGCATCGTCCGGCCGGCGCAGGTCCTCGCCATCCCCGGCGAGGGCATCGACGTGGACCGCTTCGCCCCGGCGGCGCTGCCGCCCCGCGAGCCGGGCGAGCTCCGGCTGCTCTACGTGGGGCGCCTCATCCGGGACAAGGGCCTCCACGAGCTGATCGAGGCCGCCGACCGCGTGGCGCGCTCGGGCCGCCGCCTCGCCCTCGACCTCGTGGGCTACCGCGACGAGGGCAACCCGGGCTGCATCACCGAGGCCGAGCTGGCGGCCTGGACGGCGCGCCCCCACGTGCGCTTCCACGGCCGCACCGACGACCCGCGCCCGGCCCTCGCCCGCGCCCACGCCGTCGTGCTGCCGTCCTACCGGGAGGGCATTCCCGTGTCGCTGCTCGAGGCCGGGGCCACGGGCCGCCCGGTCGTCGCCACCGACGTGCCCGGCTGCCGCGACGTGGTGGTGGACGGGCGCACGGGCCTGCTCTGCCGCCCCCGGGACGCCGGCGACCTCGCCCGCGCCATCGGCGAGCTCGCCGACCTGCCCACCCCGCGCCTGGAAGCGATGGGCGAGGCGGCCCGGCGCCACGTCGTCGAGCGGTACTCCAAGGAGGCGGTCTGGCGGGTCCTCCAGCCGGAAATCGAGGCGGCGCTGGGGTAGGCTTCGCGGCGCCCCGTGTCCGTTTCGCCGCGGCCCGCGCGTCCAGGTACCGCACCTCAGCACGGGAGTGACACATGACGCGCACGACCATCGCGGCGTCCGACCCCGCGGCCACCTTGCGGGAAATCGCCCGCACCCTGCGCCACCTCGCCGACCTGGTGGAGCGGCTCGATATCGACGCCAACCCGGTTGCGGAGATCGCCACGCGCCCCACCTTGATCGAGCTGGAACCCGAGGAGCTGGACATCGGTGTGGACGAGGCGTTCGCCTGGGAGGACGAGCCGGCCACCGCGGAGGCCGCCGAGCTGGACCGCCTGCGCGCCTGGCTCGCCGAGCGCGGCATCACCATCGTCGCCGAGCACCGCCCCCACCCGGCCGACGAGGCGCTCGACTGGTTCGCCGACTTCATCGGCAGCCGCTACGCGCACGTCGAACCCCTCCTCGATGCGTTCAAGCGCACCCAGAGCAGCGGCCGCCGGTTCACCCTGAACCTGCGGGACGCGCCGCCGGAGACGATCGCCTTCACCAACCAGCTCGCGCAGAAGCTCGAGGAGGTCGGCTTCCTGTTCGACTACCGCTACTTCCGGTCGCCGACCCGGGTGCTGAAGGCCCGGCCCTCGGACAACCCGCTGGCGATCAACCTCCTGAACGGCGGGTGGCTGGAACGCTACGTCGAGACCAGCCTGCGGCGACTCGTCGCCGAGCGGGCGGAACACCTGCCCCTGGCCATCCTCCGCGGCACCCAGGTGCGGCTGGCAAGCGGCCAGGACGCCGAGTTCGACATCCTCGCCTCCGTGGACGGAGCCGTGGTCCACGTCGAGGCGAAGACCGGCGACTTCGCGAAGTACCTCGCCCGCTACACCGGTTTTCGGCGCATCCTCGGCCTGCCCGCCGATCGCTCCATCCTCGTCGTGGCCGGCCTCTCCGAGTCCACCGCGGCCCGGTTGCGCGCGGTCCACGGGATCACCGTGACCGGACTGGACGAGTTTCCGCGGCACCTCGCCCGCGCCGTCGACGCGGCCCTCGCGGCGCGTTGAGCCGGTTCCAGCGCCGCCGCGCGGTGTAGAATCGGGAGGTCGAAAGGAGGCGCCATGCGACCGCTGCGACTTCGCGACCTGCTGGCCGAGCACGGCTTCGACCCCGGCGACGAGATGAAGGTCTTCAACCTGTACGATCGCAGCGACGAGCTCGAACCGCTCTCATTGTTCGTCGATGAGGCGCAGGCGGGAAACGTCCCGGGCCTGGACTTCCCGCGCCTCTTGACGTCCACCTGGTGGCAGGGCGGCGACCAGGAATGGTTCGACCTCATGTTCGTTCCCGGTGACGATGCGGCCTTCCTCACCTACTTCAGCGCCACGGCAAACAAGTTCCTGATCTGGATCCCGCGGGCCAGCCGGGAAACCCTCGTCGAGGCGATGGTCCTGGCGTACCACGCGGAAGACCTGAACTTCATTGGCATATCCCACGGGGAACACGATTTCCAACCGGTTCCCTGGTTTCGGAAGGAGGATCTCTTCGAGGTCTTCCACCGGATCTTCCTCGAAACCGGCGAGGGCGAGGACGAGGGCATCGGGTTCAGCGACGAGGCTTCCTTTCGGAGCTGGTTCGAGCGGCGGGTCGAGGTCTGGGGAGAGGATCCGGGGCTGGCGCGGGCGATGACCCTCGTCCACGACGAGATCGAGGCTGTCGAGAAGGGCATTCGCGGCCGGCGGAAGAAGCCCGTCGAGGTGCTCACCGCCGACGACCTCGCCGACCTCCTCGGCGACCTCGACTGACTCCCGCTCCCGCGCCCGGCGGGCTACGCCGGGGACATGCCCGCGACCGACC
>WGAH01000905.1 GCA_015489145.1 Deltaproteobacteria bacterium | reverse complement strand
GCGTCGGGGTCGCCCCAGCCGTCGCCGTCCCGGTCCTCGAAGAAGCTGGTGGTCACGCCCTCGTCCACCTCGCCGTCGCAGTCGTTGTCGATCTCGTCGCAGACCTCCTCGGCGCCCGGGTGGGCCGCCGCCGTCGTGTCGTCGCAATCGCCGACCGCCTCCTCCGCGACGTAGCCCGAGGGGGCCTCGCAGGCGCTCACGACGGCGTCGGGGTCGCCCCAGCCGTCGCCGTCGGCGTCGGCGTAGAAGGTCAGCGTCACGTCCTCGTCCACGTCGCCGTCGCAGTCGTCGTCCACGCCGTTGCACACCTCCGTCGCCGCCGGGTTCACCGCCGCGTCGCCGTCGTCGCAGTCGGTGGCCGCCGCGACGAAGCCCGGCGGCTGGTCGCAGGCCTCGGTGGCGCTCGCCGGGTCGCCGTAGCCGTCCCCGTCGGCGTCGGCGTAGAAGGTGAGCGTCACGTCCTCGTCGACGAGACCGTCGCAATCGTCGTCCACGCCGTCGCAGACCTCGACCGCGCCGGGGTTCACCGAGGCGTCCTCGTCGTTGCAGTCGCCGTCCTCGACGGTGTAGCCGTCCCCGTCCGCGTCGGCGGGGGCGTCGACGAGCGCGCCGGTGTCGACGGCGGTCTTGCCGTCGGTGCGGCAGGCGAACAGGAGCGGGAAGGCGAGGGCGGGCAGCAGGCGCATGGACACCTCCGGCGGTCGGGGCCCCGCAAGCTACCCCAGCCCGCGCCCCTGTCGCCACCCCGGCGAGGCCTCGCCCTACTCGACCTCGGCGAGCCCGTGGTTCTCGACCTGGTGCTGGATCAGCAAGGGGCTGACCTGGAACTCGTCGGCGAGTTCCATCAGCTCATGCTCACCCAGGCTCGGCCGTCGAATACGCTTCTTCAGCGCGGCGGCGGGGGCGAGGAGTTCCGCGGCGAAGGCGCGCCCTTCGCGCTGAAGGCGTTCGTGGGAGCGGGTGAGCAACCGGGGCCCCTGCCGGAGCATCCCGAATCGCCACAAGTACAGGGCGCGAGCCCAACGGAAGGCGCGCGCGGGGTAGGGAAGCTCGCCGCCGACCAGGAGGGGGACCGCTGCACCGTGGGCACCCACGAGCGCTTCCAGGGGCTCGGGAACCGCCGCAGGCGTCGCGCCCGGGCGTAGCCGACCTGGTGCGCCGACCCGGCAGCCTCTCGCGGGCCGATGGGCCCAGGCTCGGGCAGGCCGTGCAGGACGCTGTCGTGTCGTGCCAACCAGGACACCGCCTGTTCGAGCTCCGTTGCCCCGCTCGCCGCATCCAGGAGGTCGGTTCGCAGTCCCGCCGGCAGGCCCACGAGGTGGTCCTCGATGAACTCGACCAGGCGCTCATCGAGCTGTTCCTCGTCATAGGGGTCGATGCCGAGGCGGGCAGCCCAGGCACACAACCGCGCCTCGGCCTCGTCGGCGTCGAAGATGGCCGACCAATCGTCACGCAGGCGCTGCGCATCGGGATGCTCGACGCCGCGAAGCCGCTCGAGCACGGCATCGACGAAGGTGCGGAGCGCTTCTTCCACGGCCTCGCGCCGGAGCCGGAGCGTTGCCCGTCCGATGAAGGACACCGGGCGCCGAGCGGACACCGAACCTGCCGGGGGATCGGGGAAGAGCGCCAGGACCACGTGTTCGCCATCCCGGGCGAGGGTGAGGTCGGGCAGCGAGAACCCTTCGCGCGCGGCGAGCAGGCAGTGCCGCTGGACCCATGGACGGAGAGCTTCGATGCGCGCCGCATTCCGCCCCGACTGGAGCCGCGGGGTGCGCCGAATCTCCCAGAGGAGGTTCCAGTAGGCATCCACCACCCACCGCGCGAGGGGGTACAAGCTGCCGTAGACGCCGCTGCGGACCTGCCCGGTGCGGGCGTCCCGCAGCTCGGTGAGCGGGACGGCCGTGCCATCCACCCCCTCGGCGACCATCTCGAGCCTCGCCCAGAGCGCGGCATCCACCACGTCCGCGACCCCCGGTGCGTCCAGCCACTCGACGTGGAACGAGAGCCCCATCACGCCTCCCCGTGCCCACGGCAGTCGTCGAGCCGGCCGTCGCGATCCAGCGGATGGTCCACGGGTTCCAACGGGCCGTAGGCCTTGTAGGTGCCGACCGGCCCCCGGATGTGCCGCGCCTCCCAGAGCTCGCCTTTCACCCACACCCAGACGTACTTCCGTACTTCGGGAAACCGTCTTCGAATCCGCCGCCGACACACCGGCAACGGATGGCGCGGCGAAGGGCCTCGGTGTTGGCGCCCGGGTCCCGAGAAAGCTCCGGCGGGCACTCGGAGGCATCGCTCCGGAGTCGGGGAACATGGTGTGGGCTCCACGAGCCCTTGTGCTCGGGGCTCCCGACGTACCGGGCCTTCCCTGCCACGACTTCCGGGGACGCCTCGTCGTCGGGCCAGTCCCCGATCACCCGGTGCTTCGCACGATGGTGACGCTTTCACCGCCGCATCAGGGCCTCCTTCCAGGCCCGTAGCGCTCGCCTCCCGCGCACGCAAGCCTCGCCCTCCCGCGCCGAGAGTCCGTGCTACGCTCCCGCGCCATGGACGAACCCGACTTCACCGACCTCCCGGCGGGACTCGTCAAGGAGATGCTCCGCCGCACCGGGAACCTCGCAGACACGATCCTCCACGACCTCGACGGGCTGCGGCGGGATCGCGAGGCGCTGCGCGAACGCCTCGAAGACGAGGTCGGCGTCGGCCACCTCGACGAGCTGCCCGAGGTTCCCCTCCCGACGGCCTGCGCCGCCGACGGCGCCTACGCCGTCGACCGCCTGCTCGGCACCGACCTCGTCACCGCCGCCGCCGTCGCCGTCGAGGGCTTCAGCCCGCCCCGCGAGACGCGGCGCTGGCCCGAGCCCCACCACCGGGTCCACGTCCTCAGCGAGCCCCACGACGACGCCACGCCGACGATGGTGCGGGCGCTGATGGCCCAGCTCGAGCTCGCCATGGCCGCCGAGGCCCCGCACGACCTCGTGCTCCTCGACGGCGCCTTCCACACCCCCCTGCTGTTCTGCGGCCAGGCCGCCTGGCGGGCCGCGGACGCCCCCGACCTCGCCTCCACCGGCCTCTTCCTCGACCGGCTGGAAGGCGCCTGCGCCGCCCTCGCCGCGATGGTCGAGGGCCTTCCCGCCCACCGCGCCGTCGTCGCCGTGCCGAAGTACACCGTTCGGCGCGAGGTGGGCCAGCGCATCGACCCGGAGGGTCGGCGCGACGACCGTTCCGTGCTCTCGCTGCTGCTCGAGCCCGGCGAGTACACCCTGCCCGTGCCCTACGCCGACGACGGCCTTCCCGGAGAGCCTGGTTGGCCCCCGAGCATCCCCGTCGGCGCCACCCGAACGGCCGAGGCCGTCGTCGCGCGACTGCGGCTGTTGAAGGTGGTCTACCTCCGCCCGGCGATCGAGCTGCCGGCCCTGCGCCTCGAGATCCCCGCGCCCCACGCCGACGACGAGGCGCGTCTCGCCGCGATTCTCCGGGGCGTCGCCCACCAGTCCGGCGCCCCTGCCGTGCTGGAGCCCTACCCGCTCTACCTCGCCGACCGCATGGTGAAGTCGCTCAGCCGCGCCCTGCCCGCCCTGCGCCTGGGCGCCACCCTGCGGGTGGCCCGGGACTACGGCGGCCCGGTGGCCGACATCTTCGCCGCCCTCCACGCCTACCGCTCCGAAGGAGGCCGATGACCACCCCCCTCGATGTCGACATCGACGCCGCCATCGGTGTCGTGGGATCCCCTTCCAGCACCGCCCGCCTCACCGTCGAGGTGCTCGAGAACGCCGCCACCCGCAGCCTGACCGGCGAGATGGTGTGGTTCCGCTTCGAGCAGGACGGCGTCGACCACGTCGCCCTCGGTCAAGTCACCCGCCTGTCGATGCGAAACCGCTGGCACGAGGACCCGACGATCCTCACCTTGATCCGCCGACACGCCCACATCGACGCCGTGAGCGGTCGGCAGGACACGCACACCGCCGAGCTGGCCCTCGGCGCCGTGTTTCGCCACGAGGGCGACGGGCGCTGGCGCGGCACCCGCCTCGGCACCGTCCCGCGGACGGGCACCTTGCTCTATCCCGTCAGCGACGCCGTCCTCGGCCACCTCCTCGCCTCGGCCGGCGACGAGCTGTTCCACCTCGGCACCGTCTACGGCGCCACCCCGAGGCTGCCGATGTGGTTCCGCCACTTCGGGCCCGGCCCCGGCGGCGCCGGCGAGGCGTTCCACGTCGGCGTGTTCGGCCGCACCGGCTCGGGCAAGTCCGTGCTCGCCCGCATGATGCTCGTCGCCTGGGGACGGCACCGGGACATGCCGATCCTCGTCCTCGACCCGCAGGGGGAGTTCGCCCGCGAGCTGCGCCGCGACGCCGACCGGCCCGTGGGCGGCTTCGACCTCGACCTGCGCGGGGTGCTCGAGGGGCTCGGCCGCCAGAACATCGTCGTGCGGCGCATCGACGAACTCGTCCTCGATTCCTGGGAGCTGTTCGAGCGCCTCCTCGCGGACTCGCCGTTCTTCCCGCGCCTCACGATCAAGCGCGCCGAGAACGCCGACATCGCGATGGACATCTTGATCCACACCCTCGAGAAGCACGAAAAGCTCGCCGACCTGCACCGGCGGGACGTCTTCGATCGCGTCCTCACCTTCCTCGCCAGCCCCGACGTGCTCGACGCCGCCTTCGCCACGCGCGCCCCGCGGGAACGGGTGCGCCAGGTGATCGGGAACGCCGATCGCGACGTCCTCTACGCCGAGCACTGGAAGCCGGTGGCCGCCCTGTTCGCCGAGGACGAACACAGGCGCCCGGTGAAGCGTGCCGTCGAGTGGCTGGTCAGCGGGAAGGGAAGGGACGGCCAACCGGATGCCGGGCGCGTGCTGGTCCTCGACCTGTCCGCGGAGGCCGCCGGCCGCGCCGGGCTCGCCTGGTCCGAGCACACCGAGGCGGTGGTGATCCACCACATCCTCAAGTCGCTGAAGAAGGTCGCCGAGAAGACCTGGCAGGAAGGCGGGTCCATCAACACCCTCGTCCTCATCGACGAGGCCCATCGCCTCGCCCCGCGCTGGCCGCCGGAGGACGAGGCGGCCAGGGCGGTGCGCCTCGCCCTGGTCGACGCGGTGCGGACCACCCGAAAGTACGGCCTGGGCTGGATGTTCATCAGCCAGACCCTCTCGAGCCTGCACCCGGAACTCCTCCACCAGCTCCGCATGATGTTCTTCGGCTTCGGCCTCGCGATGGGCGCCGAGTGGCAGGCCCTGACGCAAATCGCCGGGGGCGCCGAGGGGGCGCTGGACCTCTACCGGAGCTTCGCCGATCCCCAGAGCGCCCTCGACGCCCGGGGGCGCCGCTTCCCCTTCATGGCCGTCGGGCCGGTGAGCCCGCTGTCCTTCAGCGGCCGGCCCGTGTTCTTCGAGGCGTTCAATCGAGCCGGGGCCTTCCTGGAGGCCAACGGCCTCGCGCCCCCCCGGAGTTGAGGCCCGCGCCGGCGACTACACTCGCGGCGGGAGGTGGCCATGCTCGTCCTCGCCCTGGCCCTCGCCGCGCCCTCCGCCGCCGTGACCGCCCGCTGGTCCTTCGTCGAGGCCTACGACAACGGCGGCGACTGGTACATCGGCTACGACAACAGCTCCGCGACCCTGGCCTGGGGCGAGTCCTACGTGATGATGGGGCTCGCCGCGATGTTTCGCGTGACGGGCGACCCGAGCTGGCTCGACGAGCTGGCCCGCCACGCCGACAGCGCCGTCGCGATGATGGACCGCGAGCGCGGCGTCGTCGACTACCGCGGGGTGTCGGAGGCCTGCTGGCAGGACACCCACTACCAGCCCGCCGGGGAGGCCTACTGCTACGTGGTCCACTCGGGCATGATCGGGCAGCCCATCGCCGAGTTCGCCCGGCTCGTGGCCGAGGCCGGCCTGGAGGCGGAGGTCGCCTACGACGGCGAGACCTTCGGCGACAAGGCCGACCGCTACGTCGCGGCGATGGAGGACGTGGTCGCCGCCCACGCCGACCAGTGGACGGGGGAGGGCTACGCCTTTCGCGCCGACGCCACCTTCCTCGGCTACCCGGGGGTGGACCTGCCGATCAACCAGTCGGCGGCGATGGGGCGGCTGCTGCTCACGCTGGCGGACGTCGACGGCTCCGCCGAGCACCTCGCCAAGGCCGAGGCGATCTGCCGGCACTTCCGCGACCAGCTCGCCGCCGACGGCGACGGCTGGGTGTGGAACTACTGGGGCGGCGCCTACAGCGCGCCGGGCGAGGACGTGAGCCACGGCGCCATCGAGGTGGACCTCGCCCGCATGTGCGCCGAGCGCGGCCTCGTCTTCGACGACGACGACATGCGCGGCTTCGCCGCCACCTTCATGGACCGGGTCTACGTGGACGACCGCACCTTCAGCGACCACGTCGGCGGCGGCTCGACCAACACCGAGAGCTACCGCCCGCAGGTGGCCCGCTGGCTGGGCCTCACCCCGTGGCGCACGGGCCTCTACACCGCGGTGCGGGACCTCTACGACCTCGACTACCCGCCCTCCTCGGTGGGCAGCGGCTCGATCCTGTACGGCTGGGGGCTGCTCGCCGAGCACGAACCCGTCCACTGCGAGCCGTTCTTCTACTACGTCGACTGGGACGACCCCGACCCCGACGCCGAGGGCGACTGGCGCGAGGCCACCGCCTACGGGGCCAACATCCTCACCACCCCGCCCGACCTCGACGCGCCCTGCATGATCCCCCTGGAGGTGGACGCGCCCCGGCAGGTCGAGGTGCAGCAGTGGGACGGCGCCGCCTACCACCGCGTCGCCGAGTGGGAGGCCACCGGCGGCGAGACGCGGCGCTTCGTGCCCTACGAGCCCGCGTGGCCCACCGTCTACTGGTCGGACGGGGTGCTGTTCCAGTTCGCCGACGCCTTCGTCGAGGGCGACGGCATTCGCGTGCGCGAGTCCACCGGCCTGGCGCCGCCGACGATCACCTCGACGCCGCCCGAGTCCGGCGAGGACGGCGTGCTCGACTACGCCGCCGAGGGCGAGGGGGACGCCCCCTTCTGGTGGTCCCTCGCCGCCTTCCCCACCGGCGCCCGCATCGACCCGGAGACCGGCGAGCTGCGCTTCGAGGCCCCGGGCCCGGGCGCCTACGCCTTCACCGTGGTCCTCGAAAACGACGCCGGCAGCGACAGCCAGTCCTTCACCTGGGTCGTGCCGCCGAGCGGAGGCGACACCGGCGGCGGCGAGACCGGCGCGGCGGACACCGGCGCCCCGGACACGGGCTGGGACGACAGCCTGGACACCTGCGGCATTCCCGACGAGTCCGAGGACACCGCGGCCGAGGTCGGCGCGACGCCCGGGGCCTGCGGCTGCGGCGGCGGGGCGGCCGGCGTGCTGCTCCTGCCCCTGGCCCTCGCCCGCCGGCGCCGAGAGGCGTAGGGCCGCGGAAAGCGGGCGGTCCCCATGCGCTATGCTGCCCCCCCCACAGGGAGGCAGCCCATGACCGACCCCTTCGCCCTGGCCCTCGTCTTCAAGCTCGCCACGCTCGCCGTCGGCTACGGCTGCGTCTACCTCGGCTACCGCCTGTTCCTGCACGGCAGCCACGCCGGCGGGACCGAGCGCATCGAGATCGCCCGGTGGCTGGTGGTGCGGGGCGGCGGACCCGGCATCTTCTTCGCCGTCGTGGGCGGGGGGATCCTCTACACCACCGTGTACCGCGGCCTCGACATGAGCCGCACGACCACCGGCCCCGTCGCCGAGACGGTGTCCGCCGGGGACCACGCCCACGACGTCGAGACGACCTCCTCCCGGGTCGCCGCCGTGGAACTCGCCCCGGCCGCCGACGCCGAACCCGACGGCGAACAGCAGCGCGTCCTCGCCGACGTCCCCCCCGCGGGCCGCGCCCCCGTCCAGCACGTCCAGGTCGAGGCCCAACGCGCGGGGCCCGCCCGCTGAACCGCCCCCTACGGCTCCACCGGCACCGCGAAGTTGCCGTAGCGCATCGCCCCCGGGGGGTCGAGCGCCCAGGAAGCGTCGTGCGAGCCGTCGGAGGCGACCGCGTGCCAGAGCAGGAGGAGGTCCCGGGGGCTGCCGCCGTAGGGGTCGAGGTCGTAGGTCGTGAGCACGTCGGGGGTGCCGTCCCCGTCCCAGTCGTAGCCGCGCAGGTAGCCGCCGCCCGGGTGGTTCGTCCCCACTTCGAAGCCGGGCGCCTGGTCGTACCAGGTCTCCGCTTCCTCCGCGAGGCCGCCGGCGGTGCCCCACATCACGAACATCACCCCCGCGTCGCCGTCGTCGTCGAGCCCGCCCAGCACGTCGAGGTGGCCGTCGCCGTCGAGGTCGAGGATGTCGAGGCCGTTGACCGGGGTGGGGATGGTCCCCACCTGTTCCGGTTCCTCGAAGGTGCCGTCGCCCACCCCGCGGTAGAGCCAGATGCGGCTCACGTCGTCGCCGGGCGAGTCGTAGTCGGCGGCGACCAGGTCGGGCACGCCGTCCTCGTCGATGTCGCCGGCGTGGTAGGCCATCTTGAGCGCGTAGCCCGACCAGGTGGGGTCGGGGTCGAAGGCGTCGCCGAGGTGGATGAAGGTGCCGTCGCCCTGGTCGAGGCCCACCCAGCCCTCGTCGTGGTCGTCGCTGTAGCCGTAGAGGTCCACGTCGCCGTCGCCGTCGAGGTCGCCGCCGCCCTCGGGGGTGTAGGGCAGGTTCTCGTCGAGGACGGTCGTGTGCCAGCCGCAGGACCACGACAGGAACACGAGGTCGTGGCTGCGCTCCCGGCGGGAGACGACCTCCCACAGCCCGTCGCCGTCGAAGTCGGCCTCCACCAGGCCGCGCCAGGCGCCGGAGCCGTCGTCGCCCTCGTGATCGGGGCTGGAAAAGCCGCCGGCGCCGTCCCAGGCCAGCAGCGAGACGCGGTTCGTGTCGTCGAGCGCCGGGCCCACGACGAAGGGGCCCTCGGGAGGGTCCTCCTCGCAAGCGTCGGCGGTGACGGGCACGTCGACCACCGGCTCGTCCGGATCGTCGGTCTCGACGTGCAGGAGGCCCTCGGCCCCGTCCAGCCCCGTGGCGGTGTAGACCACGTCGAAGGACAGGCTCTCCCCCGGGGCGAGCTCGACGGGCAGGCCGACCGGAGCGACGAGCTGGAAGGCCGCCACCGGGGCGTCCCAGGCGACGGCGCCGAGGTCGAGGGGCCCGTCGCCCACGTTGGCGACCTCGAGGGCCTGCACGGCGGTGTCGCCGACGTCGACCCAGGAGAAGGCCACGGCGGGCGGGTCGACGGCGATGTCGGGCGGGGCCGGGTCGTCGGCTTCCGGCGGGAGGGCGGTGTCGGCGAAGGGTAGCGGCCCGGCGGTGTCGCCGGAGGTGGCCTTCGGCTCGTCCGGCACGAAGGCGTTCTCGATGCAGCCGGCGGCGAGCGCCGCGAGCCAGGCCAGCCGGTGTCCGGTCATTCCCCGCCTCCCCGTCGGGACCCATCCTGGCCCCGGTCGGCGGCCAACGTCAAGGATCGCCTCCGGCCCGCCGGGAGGGGCGGGCGCGCCGG
>WGAH01000904.1 GCA_015489145.1 Deltaproteobacteria bacterium | reverse complement strand
GAGGCCCTCGCCGCCGGCCGCACCGGCCCCGAGTGGCACGGCCGCACCCGCCCCGCCCGCCTCGCCGGCGAGGCGGGCGGGGCGGGTGCGGCCGTGCCACTCGGGGCCGGTGCGGCCGGCGGCGAGGGCCTCGCGCGCGATCTCGTCGATGACGATGCCGTTCTCGGCGTGCAGGCTGATGCGCGCCCCCACCTCGGCGGCGGCCCGGTAGGCGCGGTAGTGGGTGGCGTCGTCGGCGTAGAGGACGCCGGGGTAGGCCATGAACATCTTGAAGCTGGTCACGCCCTCCTCGACGAGGCGCGGGATCTCCGGCAGGCGCTCCGGGGGCAGGTCGGCGAGGACCATGTGGAAGCCGTAGTCCACGGTGGCGCGGCCGTCGGCGCGAGCGTGCCAGGCGTCCAGCGCCGCCAGGGTGCTGCCGCCGCGCTCCTGGGTGGCGAAGTCGATGATCGTCGTCGTCCCGCCGAAGGCCGCGGCGATGGTGCCGCTCTCGAAGTCGTCGGCGGTGGCGATGTCGCGCCAGGGCATGTCGAGGTGGGTGTGGGCGTCCACGCCGCCGGGGATCACGAGCTTGCCGGTGGCGTCGAGGACGCGGTCGGCCTCGGCGGCGAGGTGGCCGAGGTCGGCGCCGAGGGCGGCGATGCGCTCCCCCTCGATCCAGACGTCGGCGAAGAAGTCGTCCGCCGCGGTGATGACGCGGCCGTTTCGGATGAGGATCGACATGGCGGCCTCCGCGGGCATCGTAGTGCACGCGGGCGCGAAGCGACCGCCGCGGGGGAGGTGCCGAGGGCGCCGAGGGCCGCGGATCAGGCGGCGGCGCGCTGCAGCCAGGTGGCGAAGCGCCGGTCGTGGTGCAGGATGTGGTTCGTCAGCCAGCCGGC
The DNA here is from genome assembly GCA_015489145.1 of Deltaproteobacteria bacterium. GTDB lineage: Bacteria > Myxococcota_A > UBA796 > UBA796 > UBA2385 > S143-5. The sequence goes on along the minus strand of WGAH01000904.1, from coordinate 2,500 downwards.
GAGGAGCTGGTTGGTCTCGAGGAGGGCGAGCAGGTTCGGTTCGCCCCCGGCGATGCGCTCCCGCACTTCGGCCAGCTTCGCCTCGAGGGCGCGGTGGGCCTGCCGGTGCCCGGCGAGTCCGGGGTAGGCGTGGCGCCGCATCAGCGCCTCCTCGTCGGCGAAGTGGCTGCGGACGTAGCTGTCGAGGAAGCAGAACGTGTCGGCGAGCACCTCGCCGCCCCGGCCCTCCCGGGCGGCGTCGAGGTAGGCGTTGACGCGCCGGATCAGCTCGCGGTGCTGCGTGTCCACGAGCGGCACGCCGGTTTCGAGGTCCTTGCACCAGGCGATGGTCATGGCGGCTCCCGGACGGCCGTCGCGCGAGGCGGTCGCCGACCGGGGGATCGGCGCGGGGGGGCCGGGCCTGTAGCCCCGCTGAGTCGGTCAGGCCTCGGCCTTCGCCTCGGGCTCCTCGGCGACGGGCTCGCGCGCCCCGGGGCGCAGCAGCACCAGCGCGAACAGCGCCAGGCCGCCGACGATGGCCATGTCGGCCACGTTGAAGGCCGGCCAGTCGCAGCTCTGGCGACCGCAGAGGGCGGGGCCGACCAGGGGCCAGCCGCGCAGGCGCTCCACCCACGCCGGGTCGGCGACGTGGACCCGCACGAAGTCGGTGACCGTGCCCCGCCAGGCCCGGTCGACGGCGTTGCCGAGGGCGCCGCTGGCCACGAGCCCGATGGCGCCCCCCTGGAAGCGGTCGGCGGGGGCGGTCTCCCACAGCATGCGCCCGAGCACGCCGAGGGCGACGAGGGTGAACACGGCGAAGATCCAGCCGCGCAGCGTCGGGTCGAGCTGGTGGCCGAGGCCGAAGGCGGCGCCGGGGTTCTCGCTGTGGACCAGGGACAGGATGCCGGGGATCAGCGGGATCTCGCCGTGCCCCTCCGGGATGTGCAGCCGGACGGCGGCCTTGGTGAGCTGGTCGAGCCCGACGAGGACGACGGTGGTGAGCCCGAAGGCGCGGGTGCGCGGCGCGACCTCGGGGCAGCCGGGAAAGGACGGGCGGGGCGACAGGGTTTCCTCCGGGTCGGATCGCGCTGGTAGCCGCGGTTGCGGTTCGGGTCAACGGCGGGGGCCGCCGGCCGAAGGGGCGGGGGCCGGCGTCGCGGTTGACGGCGCACCCCACCGTGCCATAGTGAGGGGGCGATGTCGCGCGGTATCCTCCCGTTCCTGACCCTGCTGGCCGCCTGCGGCGAGGACCTCGTCCGGGTCGACGAGACCCCCGACGGCACGCTGGTCGCCCGGGCCCTCGACGCCGCCCGGCCGGAGCCGCTCCTCGACTTCGTCGACGCCCTGCTGGCCTGGGAGCCCGGCGACTGCCCGGCGGTGGTCGTCACCGGCGAGGGCGACGAGCGCCGCGAGACCTGGACGGGCGATTGCGTCGACGTGGACGGCACCCTGGTCGAGGGCAGCCTCGAGCTCTACGAGGGCGACGGGCTGGCCTGGGTGGCGGGCGACGGGTTCCGGCTCCAGGGCGACGACTTCGAGGCGGCCCTCGACGGCGCCGTCGAGGTGCGCCAGGACGGCGAGCTGCTCATGGTCGACGCCGCCGCCACCTGGTGCGGCGACGCCCGCCCCTGCGACCTCGGCGCCCGCACCGTCGACGTCACGGCCACGGTCTACCCGGCCAGCGGGCTCGGCCGGGCCTACGACGCCACGGTCACCGGCGCCGTGGGCGTGGACGAGCAGCTCGTCGGCGTGGACGGCGCCTGGAGCGTCGACGCGGAGAGCTGCGGCGCCGAGCCGGCCTCGGGCACCCTGGCCATCGGCGGCTCGGTGAGGCACGGCCTCGCCTTCGACGGCGCCGAGTCCTGCGACGCCTGCGCCGACTGGATCGTGCAGGGCGTGGAGGCCGGGCGCCTGTGCGGCCTCGGCGGCTAGCGGCGGCCGGGCTCCCGCTGGCCCGACCGCCGGTCGCGGCCTTCGCCCTGGCCCTGGGGGCGCGGCTCGCGCTCATCGACGCGGTGCCGTGGAACTACAGCATGGACGCCTACGAGCGGTGGGCCGGGCGCGACCACCTCCTCGTCCACGACTGGCTGCCGGCCACCCAGGCGGTGATCTGGGCGGTGGCGGCCCTCGGCGGCGGGACGGTGGCGGCGCGGGTGGCCCTGTCGGTCGTCGCCGCGCTGGCGGCGGCGGCCGGCGCGGCGGTGGCCGAGGCCGTCGGCGGGCGCGGGGCCGGCTGGACCTTCCTGCCGGTGGCGCTGTTCCCGCCCTTCCTGGCCTGGTCGGCGACGATGTACCAGGAGGGCACCTTCCTGGCGCTGGTGCTCGGCGCCATCGCCCTGGCCGAGGCCGCCGACCGCCGGGGGTCGCCGCGCCTGCGCCTGGCGGCCGACCTGCTCGCCGGCACCGCCGCCCTGTGCCGCTACGAGGGCTGGCTGTTCGTGCCGCTGTACGTACTCTGGCAGGGGCGGCGCTCGGCGCTGCGGGCCCTGTGGGGCATGGGCCCTGTCTCTTATACACATCT
>WGAH01000903.1 GCA_015489145.1 Deltaproteobacteria bacterium | reverse complement strand
CCCTTCAGCCTCGCCACCCCCATCGAGGTGCGGGTCTACGACGACGACCTCGCCACCCTGCGCCGCGCCGCCGACGCGGTTCGCGACGCCCTGGCCCGACTCGACGGGCTGCGCGACGTGCGCTCCTCGCTGCAACCCGGCTACCCCGAGGTGCGCATCGTCTACGACCGCGACCTCCTGCACCGCCTCGGCCTCGACACCGCCACCGTCGCCGCCCGCGTCCGCCGCATGGTGCAGGGCGAGGCCGCCACCCGCATCGATCGCGCCGCCGGCCGCCTCGACCTGGTGGTGCGCCTCGACCCGGCCGAGCGCCGCGGCCTCGACGACCTCCGCCGCCTGAACGTCAACCCCGAGGTCGATCCGCCCATCCCGCTCAGCATGGTCGCCCGGCTCCAGACCGCCGAGGGCCCCAGCGAGATCCGCCGCATCGACCAGCGCCGCGCCGCCGTCGTCTCGGCCAACCTGCGGGGCTTCGACATCGGCGGGCAGGCCCGGGCCATCGCCGACGCCCTCGCCGGCCTCGACCTCGACGGCGCCCGCTGGGAGCTCGGCGGGCAGGACCGCGAGATGCAGCGCTCCCTCGGCTCGCTGGGCTTCGCCCTGGCCCTCGCGGTGTTCCTCGTGTACGTGATCATGGCGAGCACCTTCGAGAGCGTGCTTCACCCCTTCGTGATCCTGTTCAGCGTGCCCCTGGCGGTCGTCGGCGTGGTGCTGGCGCTGGCCGCCCTCCGCATCCCCGTGAGCGTGGTCGTCCTCATCGGCGCGATCGTGCTGGCCGGGGTGGTGGTCAACAACGCCATCGTCCTCGTCGACACGGTGAACCGCCTGCGCGCCGCCGGCACGCCGCGTCTCGACGCGATTCGCCGGGGCGCGCGCCTGCGCCTGCGCCCCATCCTGATCACCACCTCGACGACGGTGCTCGGGCTCCTGCCCCTGGCGGCCGGCTTCGGCGACGGCGCCGAGATCCAGCAACCCCTCGCGGTCACCGTCATCGCCGGCCTCAGCAGCGCCACCCTGCTCACCCTGGTGGTGATCCCCGTCGTCTACGCCGTGTTCACGCGGCTCCTGGAGCGGCGCCCGGCCGGGGAGCCCGGCGCCGCCGCCCTCGACGGCGCCGCCCCCTCCGCCGGCGGGAGCCCGCCGCCGTGAGCGCCGCCCTCCCCCGCTTCAGCGTGCGCCGCCCGGTCACCGTGACCATGGGCTTCCTGGCGCTGCTCCTCCTCGGGGCCATCGCCTGGACGCGCATCCCCCTGGAGATGATGCCCGGGCGCTTCACCGTGAACAGCATCTGGGTGTGGGTGCCCACCCGGGGCGGCAGCCCGCGCGAAAACGTCGAGACGATCCTCCAGCCCGTCGAGGACCGCATCGCCACGGCGCCGGGCCTCAAGAAGATGCGTTCCCGCGCCTGGAGCGGCGGGACGCAGTTCACCCTGGAGTTCCACCGCTCCGTGTCGATGGACGAGGCCTACAACGCCGTGGTCGACCGCATGGAGCGGGCGATGCCCGACCTGCCGCCCGAGGCGGACCGCTACTGGGTCTACAAGTGGAACCCGGCCGACGAGCCCATCGTGTGGGGGGGGATCACCTTTCCCGAGGACGTGGACGGCGGCGAGCGGAACTACGTGGTCGAGCACGTCGTGCAGCCCGCCCTGGAGCGGGTGCCCGGCGTCGGCCGGGTCGAGGCCTGGGGCACCAACCCCCGCGCCGTCTACCTCGACTTCCACCTCGACCGCCTCGCGGCCCACGGGGTGAACCTCGCCGACATCATCGGTCGCCTCGGGGCCGACGACTTCGAGGCGCCGGGGGGTCGCATCGTCGACCGGGGGCGCGTGCGCTACGTCCGCAGCCTCGCCCGGTGGCGCAGCCTCGAGGAGCTGCGCCGCTTTCCCGTCGGCGACGGCCTCGTGCTCGCCGACGTGGCCGACGTGAGCTGGAAGGCCGCCCTCAACCGCAACATCGCCCGCATCAACGGCCTCGACGGGGCGGCGATCTCGGTGAGCAAGGAATCCGGCGCGAACACGGTCGCCACGAGCCGGGCCGTCGACGCGGCTTTTCGCGCCCTCGAGGCCGATCCCCGGGCCCGCGGCGCGCGATTCGTCACCTTCTTCGACCAGGGCGCGCTGATCCACGAGTCGCTGGACGAGCTGCTCCGCACGGCGGCCTGGGGCGGCCTGTTCGCCGTCCTCGTGCTCTACGCCTTCCTGCGGCAGTTCCGCCTCACCCTCCTCGTCGCCGCCGCCATGCCCCTCACCCTGCTGATGACGGTGACGGTGCTCTACTTCACCGGCCGCAGCCTCAACCTGCTGAGCCTCATGGGGCTGATGCTCGCGGTCGGCATGGTGGTGGACTGCGCCATCGTCGTGGTGGAGGCGATCCACGCCCGGCAGCGCCGGGGCGAGGCCCCCGACGTGGCCGCCATCGAGGGGGCCGGCGAGGTGAGCCTGGCGATCACGCTGAGCACGCTGACGACGATGATCGTGTTCCTGCCGGTGATCCTGATGAGCGAGAACGCCGACTTCTCGTTCTTCATGGGCGAGATCGGCATGCCGGTGGTCTACGCCCTCGCCGCGAGCCTGCTCGTGGCCCTGGTCTTCAGCCCCCTCACCACCGTGGTCCTCGCCCGCCGCGCCGGCCCGGCCCGCCCCGAGGCGCGCTGGATCGCCTGGCTCTCGGCGCGCTACCGGCGCCTGCTGCGGGCGGTGCTGCGGCGGCGCAGCGACGCCCTGGCCGCCGCCGTGGCGGTGGGCCTCGTCACGATGGTCGTGCCGGTCAAGGCGGTGGGCTGCCGGGACGAGGCCAACGGAAACCTCGGCGACATCGCGCTCAACTACGACATCCCGGCCAACTTCACCTGGTCGCAGCGCGTCGCCGTCGTCGACGCGGTCGAGGAATTCGTCCGCGCCAACGCCGAGCGCTGGGGGGTCGAGAACTACCGCTCGCGCCTGCGCGACGGCTCCACCCGCGGCCGGACCTGGGTGCTGCTGGACCGGAACGCCGACGAGGCGCCGATGAGCCGCGAGGAGGTCATCGACGACATGCGCGAGCGCCTGCCGGACATTCCCGGGGTCACCATGCAGGTGGGCTGGGGCGGCGGGCAGGGGGCGCCGCCCCACCAGGTCTCGCTGGTGCTGCGCGGCGACGACGTGGACGAGCTGGAACGCCTCGCCGGGGAGGTGCGCCGCACCCTGCTCACCGTGCCCGGCGTGCTCGGCGTGACCGCCGACGTCGAGTCGTCGGCGGGCGACGAGATCCGCCTGCGCGTCGACCGGGAGGCCGCCGCCCGCTACGGCGTGGACGCCCGCAGCCTCGGCCAGACCGTCGGCTTCGCCCTGCGCGGCCTGCCGGTGGGCACCTACCGCGAGGGCGGCACCGAGGTCGACATCGTGGCCGGCTTCCGCCTCGAGGACACCGCCGACCTCGCGCGCATCCTCGACTTTCCCATCCCCACCCCCGCCGGCGGCGCCGTGCCCCTGCGGGCGCTGGTGCGGCCCGAGGTGGGGCGGGGGGCCAGCGGGATCACCCGCGAGAACCGCGTCACCGCCTGGCCGCTCACCGTGGACGTCGACGAGGACGTGCCGCTGGCCGAGGCCACCGCCCGGGTCGACGCGGCCCTCGAGCAGCTCGACCTGCCCCGGGGAACCACCTGGGACCACGGCGGCTGGGACGCCGACCAGCAGGCCGACCAGGAGGCCCAGCTCCTCGCCCTGCTGCTGAGCGTCGCCTTCGTGTTCATCATCATGGGCGTGCTGTTCGAGAGCCTGCTGCTGCCGATGTCGGTCCTGGCCGCCATCCCGCTCGCGCTCCTCGGCGTCTACTGGACCCTGTACCTGACGGGCACGCCGCTGGACCTCATGGGCGGGGTGGGCCTGGTGGTGCTCGTGGGCGTCGTGGTCAACAACGGCATCGTCCTCGTCGACCTCGTGACGCGGCTGCGCCACGAGGGGCTCGACCGCACCGAGGCCCTCGTCGTGGCCGGCGGCCGAAGGCTGCGTCCCATCCTCATGACGGCGCTGACCACCATCTTCGGGCTGCTCCCCATGGCGCTGGGCCACTCCACCTTCATCGGCATCCCCTACGCCCCGCTGGGCCGGGTGGTCGCCGGCGGCCTCGCCACCAGCACCGTGCTCACCCTGTTCTTCGTCCCCTACCTCTACAGCGTGCTCGACGACGTGCGCGGCAGCGCCCGCCGCTGGCTGGCCTGGGTGCTCGCCGACCGGCGGCGGGCCTCCCCCCGAGGTGCCCCGTGATCGCCCTGCTCCTCGCCGCCGCCGCGCTGGCGGCCCCCGACGCCCTCTCCCTGTCCTACGAGGCGGCGCTCCAGGCCGCCCTGGAGGCCAACCCCGACCTCCTCGGCGCCACCGCCGAGCTGCGCCGGGCCGACGGCGCCCTGCTGGCGGCGCGCAGCGCCTTCGACCCCCAGCTCTCCGCCGACGCCGGCACCAGCTCCAGCAACAGCGAGAGCTTCACCAGCCTCGGCGACACGCTGGTCCAGGCCGACAGCACCAGCGCCAACGCCTCGCTGTCGCAGTTCTTCGCCACCGGCACCACCGCCAGCCTGAGCTGGCAGTCCACCCGCAGCCGCTACCGCTACGAGCTGCGCGACTCGGGCTTCGTCTTCGAGACGGAGGACCCGCAGGTCTACGACAAGCTGGCGATCAACCTCCAGCAGCCCCTGCTCGAGGGCGTCCGCATGGCGACCAACCTCGAGGGGGTGCGCCAGGCGCGGCAGTCCCGCGACCTCGCCGAGCTTCGCATCCTCGAGACGCGCCAGCGGGTGCTCGGGGAGGTGGCGCAGGCCTACTGGGAGCTGTGGTACCGGCGCCGACTCGTCGAGATCGCCGAAAAGGCCCTCGCGGTCGCCGAGGAGGAGAAGCGCGTGGTGGCGGCGAAGGTGGCCGAGGGCCGCCTGGCGCCGGTCGAGAACGCCCGGGCCGAGGCGGCGCGGGTGCAGGCCGAAAGCGGGCTCATCGAGGCGCGCACCGCCGCCGACGAGGCCGCCGACGCCCTGCTCGTGCTGCTCGGCGAGGCCCCGGGCCGGCCGCTGGAGCTGACCACCCGGCCCGCCGAGGCGACGGCGATGGACATCGACGAGGACGCCGCCGTCGAGACCGCCCTCGGCCACAACCCCTCCGTCCTGATCGCGCGTCTCGGCGAGGAGATGGCGGAGGCCGACCTCGCCGACGCGCGTCACGCCCGGCTTCCCGAGCTGGCCGCCGTCGGGAGCTTCGCGTTGACGGGCTACGAGACCTCCGGCTCCGCGGCGCTGAAGGAGCTGGCGAGCGGAGACCTGTCCGAGTTCTACGTCGGCGGCCAGCTCGCCGTGCCCCTGGGCAACCGGGCCGACCGCGGCGACTACCTCGCGAAGCAGGCCGCCGCCGAGAAGGCCCGCATCGACCGCGAGGCCCTGGAGCGCGACGTGACGCAACAGGTGCGCGCCCAGGTGCGGGCCATCGAGACGGCGAAGGCCCGGGTGGACCTGGCCGAGGCCAACCTGAAGCTCGCCGAGGAGACCCTGGCCGCCGACCGGGCGCTCGCGGAGGCGGGCCGGGCGATCCAGCGCGACGTCCTCGAGAGCATCAAGAACGTGGACGACGCGCGGGTGGCGCTGGAAAAGGCCCGCGCCGACTACGTGTTCGCCGTCGTCACCCTCAAGTGGCTGCAAGGGGGGCTGTGAGGCCCCGGGGCGTCAGGGAAGCTTGAAGTCGAGGCGGTAGTACGAGTCGCCGAGGTCGGTGCAGGTCGTGTGCCACACCCACCAGGCGCCCAGCCCCGTGAGGTCGGACGGGCTGCTGCCCCAGTAGTAGGTGCCGGTGGCCGTGTCGCAGGGGGTGGGGGTGGTCCAGGAGCTGTCGTCGTAGTCCACGTCCATCCAGTCGGCGGTGGTCACCTCGTCGGCGACGAGCCAGCTCCCGTCGCCGGTGAGGTACTCGGTGACGCCGTCCACCTGCACGGCGGCGATGAAGCCCGAGATCACCCGGCCGGTGTCCCAGCCGTACACGGCGATGGTGTGTTCGCCGGAGTCGAGGGTCACCGAGATCGTGTCGGAGGTGGACCAGCCGGGGTAGGGCCCGTAGTAGGTGCCGTCGATGTAGCCCTCCCAGTCGTCGTCCACGCTGGCGATGAAGTCCACGTCGTACTCGATCTCGAAGCAGTTGGCGATGCCGTCGCCGTCGTCGTCGAAGCCCTCGTCCGTCGATCCGTCGCAGTCGTCGTCCACGCCGTTGCAGGTCTCGGTGGCGCCGGGGTTGACGTCGGCGTCCGTGTCGTCGCAGTCCGTGTCGTCGTCGGTGTAGCCGGTGGGCTCCTCGCAGGCGGTGAGCGTGGCCGCCGAGGCGTCGCCGTAGCCGTCGAGGTCGGCGTCGAGGTACCAGGTCGCGGCGTCGCCGCTCGTGTCCGGGTCCACCACCCCGTCGCAGTCGTCGTCCAACCCGTTGCACACTTCCGTCGCGCCTGGGTTGACGTCGGCGTTCCCGTCGTCGCAGTCCGTCGCGTCCGACACGTACCCGCTCGGCTGCGCGCACGACGCCACGCTCGTCCCAGCGTCCCCGTAGCCGTCCCCGTCCCCGTCCGCGTACCACGTCCCCGCGTCCGCGCTCGTGTCCGGGTCCACCGCCCCGTCGCAG
>WGAH01000902.1 GCA_015489145.1 Deltaproteobacteria bacterium | reverse complement strand
GAGGTCCGCGCCGGGCGGCGGCGCCTCACCCGCCCCACCCTCCGGCTCGGCGGTGTCGGAATGGCCGCGCTGCAGCGAACGACGCGGGGACGGTGATCAGCGGGCGACGGGCCCTTCCTCCTCAGGCACCACGCCTTCGAGAACGGGGGCTTCGTGCTGGTTCGTGAACCAGTACGCCTCGACGCGCGCGGGGGGCCCCAGGCGCTCGAACAGGATGCGCGCGTAGGCCCGGGCCTGCTCCTCGACCTTGCGGCGCTTCTTGCGGTTGCTCGTTCGCCGGGTGCTGCCCCGCCGTTCCGTGTCCTCCAGGTCGATGTACTTGACCTCGACGACGGCGTACGCCCCATGCCCATCGGTGAACACGAGGTCGCCCCGCCCCCGGTCGCCCCGGTCGGGAACGGCCTCCCACTCGTCGTCGATGACGTAGGGGTAGCCCTCCAGGAGGCGGTCGAGCACCAGCCTCCGCTTGAGACCGAACTCGCTGTTGCGATCCCAGTCCCGCCCCTGGAAGTAGGCCCGCAGGACCTCGTCCCTTCGCTGCGCTTCCTGCTCGTCCATCACCCTCCCTCTCGCCCGGCGCTTCCAGGCTTCGGGCCTCATCCTACTTCCGTGTTCGACGCGGCGGCGAAAGTATCGATCGCCGCGAACAGTCGGAGAGCGTCCAGCCGGCGCGGCCGGAGAAACGAAGGGTCATGAAGTTCGCCGGGCGGGGCTGTGGACCCGGCGGCGGTCCTCCGGCATGATGATCGTCCAGCGATGCCCACCGAAGCCGCCACCCGCAAGACGCTCATCGACACCGCCCTGCGCCTCGCGGGCTGGCGGGTCGACGATCCCACGCAGGTCGCCCTGGAGTACCCCATCGACCTGGTGCAGGCGGGCGCCATGCCGCTCATGACGGCTGAGCCCGGCCTCGGCCCCCACTTCGGCAAGCAGTACGCCGACTACGCCCTGCTCTCGCGCGGGCGGGTGCTCGCCGTGATCGAGGCCAAGAAGGCCACCGCGGACGCGTGGCTCGGCCAGGAGCAGGCGCTCACCTACGCCCGCAACATCCAGCGCATCCAGGGCGGGCCGATTCCCTTCGTGTTCTTCACCAACGGCCACGACATCCACCTCTGGGAGGTCGGCGACCGCCCGCCCACCCGGGTCCAGGGCTTCCCCACGCCGCTCGACCTCGAGTGGATGGACCGGCGCCGCCAGGCCCGCAAGCCGCTGTCCGTCGAGCTGATCGACACCGCCATCGCCGGCCGCGACTACCAGGTCGCCGCGATCCGGGCGGTGCTCGAGGGCATCGAGGCGAAGCGCCGCAAGTTCCTGCTCGTGATGGCCACCGGCACGGGCAAGACCCGCACGGCGATGGGCCTCATCGACGTGCTCCTGCGCGCCCACTGGGCCAAGCGCGTGCTCTTCCTCGTCGACCGCATCGCCCTGCGCGACCAGGCCCTCGATGCTTTTCGCGAGCACCTGCCCGACAGCCCGACCTGGCCGCGCATCGTCGGCACCCGGGTCGAAAAGGCGTGGGACCCGAATCGCCGGCTCTATTGCGCCACCTACCCGACGATGCTCAACCTCATCGAGGCGGGCACGACGCCCGAGACCTGGATCTCGCCGCACTTCTTCGACCTGGTCGTCGCCGACGAGAGTCACCGGAGCATCTACAACGTCTACCGCTCGGTCCTCGAGTGGTTCGACGCGATCACGCTCGGCCTGACCGCCACGCCGCGGGACCACATCGACCACGACACCTTCGCGCTCTTCGACTGCGCCACCCACGACCCGACCTACGCCTACACCTTCGAGCAGGCCGTCCGCCACGAGCCGCCCTACCTCTCGGACTTCGAGGTGCTCCGCGTTCGCAGCAAGTTCCAGCTCGAAGGCATCAAGGGGGGGAAGCTGCCGCCCGCGGTCCAGAAACAGCTCGTCGCCGAGGGCAAGGACCCCGCCGAAATCGACTTCGAGGGCACCGACCTCGAGCGCAAGGTCACCAACAGCGGCACCAATGCCCTCATCGTCCGCGAGTTCATGGAGGAAAGCATCAAGGACCCGACGGGCACCCTGCCCGGCAAGTCCATCATCTTCGCGATCTCGAAGGGCCACGCGCGCCGGCTCGCGGAGCTGTTCGACAAGCTCTACCCGGAACACGCCGGGAAGCTCGCGCGCGTGCTCGTCTCCGAAGACCGCTTCGTCCATGGCAAGGGCGGCCTGCTCGACCAGTTCAAGCACCAGGACATGCCGCGCGTCGCGATCTCGGTGGACATGCTCGACACCGGCGTCGACGTGCCCGAGGTGGTCAACCTGGTCTTCGCCAAGCCGGTCTACAGCTACACGAAGTTCTGGCAGATGATCGGGCGCGGCACCCGCGTGCTCGACCCGGGCAAGCTCAAGCCCTGGTGCCCGACCAAGGATCGCTTCCTCATCATCGACTGCTGGGGCAACTTCGAGTTCTTCCAGATGCACCCCAAGGGCCGGGAGCCCGGCGAGCGAATTGCCCTTCCCGTCCGCCTGTTCCGCGCCCGCCTCGACCAGCTCGAAGCGGCCCTCGCCACCGGCCGCGAGGACGTCGCCGCCCAGGCCGTCGCCGGCCTCCGGGCCGACCTCGACGCGCTGCCGCGCCACAACGCCGTCGTCGCCGAGGCCGCCGCCACCCTGGCCCGCGTGAAGGCCGACGGCTTCTGGCAGCACCTCCGGCCGGACGACCTGGGCCTGCTCCGCACGGTGGTGGCGCCGCTCCTGCGGACGCGCGCAGGCGTCGAGCCCAAGGCCATGCGCTTCGAGACCGAGGTGGTCGACCTCGGGACGGCGCGGATCACCCACAACGAGGAGGCGTTCGCACTCCTGCGCGAGAGCCTCGCTGAGCAGGTCGCGGAGCTGCCGCTGAGCGTCAACGTCGTCGCCGCCGAGCGCGCCCTCATCGAGGCCGTGCAGCGGTCCGCCTGGTGGGAAGCGGCGAGCCCGGCCGACCTCGCCGAGCTCGCCAGTCGCCTCGCCCCCTTGATGCGCTACCGGCAGCAGCGCCGCGACCCGATGATGTCCCTCGACCTGGCCGACCTGTGCGTGGTCAAGGAAACCCTCGACTTCGGGGCCGAGCACGCCGGGCTCACCACCTCGGCCTACCGGGAACGAATCGAGGCCTACATCCGCGCCCTGGTCGAGGAGAACGAGGTCATGCGCCGCATCGCGGAAGGCGCCGAGCCCGACGAGGAGGAGCTTCAGGCCCTCTCCGCGCTCCTCGCCCACCAGGACCCGGCGATCACCGAGGACCTGCTGCGACAGGTCTACGACGTGCGCGGCGCCCGGCTCGTACGCCTCCTCCGGCACGTCCTCGGCCTCGAGCGCTTGCCGTCGTGGCCCGAGGTCGTGACCGCCGCCTTCGACGAGTTCATCGCCGCCCACACCACGCTGACCGAGCTCCAGATCCGCTTCCTCCAGGTGCTGCGGACCTTCTTGATCCAGAACCGGAGGCTGGAACGCAGGGACCTCGTCGACGCACCCTTCACCCAACTCCACCCGCGGGGCATCCGGGGCGTGTTCCGAGGCGACGACCTCCAGGCGGTGCTGGCGCTCGCCGAGGACCTGGTGGCTTGATGCATCCCCGGCCATAAATGGGGTAAAAATATTCTCAACTTACCCCTTTACCGAGAGCCGCTACGCGATTACGCTGCCCCGGTCTGGTGCTCCCCGTGCATTCCTTCACCCCCGAGTTCCTCGCCCGCCTGAGCTTCACGGCCGACCAGGTCGCGGCGCTCGGCGCCCTCGGCGAGGCCCGCGGGCGGCAGGAGCTGTTCGTCCACCAGCAGCCCGAACGCCTCGAGTCGCTCCGGCAGGTCGCCGTCATCGAGTCCACCGAGTCGAGCAACCGCATCGAGGGCATCGCCGCCCCGCGGCACCGCATCGAGGCCCTCGTGCTCCGGCCCACCGCTCCTCGCGACCGCTCCGAGCAGGAAATCGCCGGCTACCGGGACGCGCTCTCGCTCATCCACGAGTCCCACGCGCACATGCCGTTTTCGGTGAACGTGCTTCTTCAGCTCCACGGGATGCTGTACCGCTACCACCCGGCGGAGGGCGGCCGGTTCAAGATGGCCGACAACGCGATCGTCGAGCGCCACGCCGACGGCGCCACCCGCGTCCGCTTCCACCCCACGCCGGCGATCCAGACCCCCCAAGCGATGGAGGCGCTGGTCGAGGGCTACCGGCGCGCGACCCGCCTGCCGCCCCTGGTCGCCATTCCCCTGGCCGTCCTCGACCTCCTGTGCATCCACCCGTTTAGCGACGGGAACGGCCGGGTGGCCCGCCTCGCCACGCTGCTGCTGCTGTACCGCCACGGGTATTCGGTCGGCCGGTACATCAGCCTGGAACGCATCTTCGAGGAATCCAAGGAATCGTACTACGATACCCTCGAACGCAGCTCGCAGGGCTGGCACGAAGGCGCCCACGACCCGCACCCCTGGCTCGACTACTTCTGGGGCGCCCTGCTGCGCGCCTACCGCGAGTTCGAGGACCGCGTCAGCGTGCTGTCGAGCGGCCGGGGCAGCAAGAGCGAGCTCGTCCGGGACGCGATCCATCGCCGCATCGGCCCTTTCGCCATCTCCGACATCGAGCGCGACTGCCCGGGCGTGAGCCGCGAGCTGGTGCGCCTGGTGCTCCGGCAGATGCGCGACGAGGGCGCGCTGGTGCTCGAAGGGCGTGGCCGCGGGGCGAAGTGGAAGAAGACTTCGGGATGAGGTGAACGATGCTCACGAGACTCAAAGTCGACGGCTTCAAGAACTTGGACGGCGTGGATGTCCGGTTCGGACCGTTCACCTGCATCGCCGGGCCCAACGGCGTGGGCAAGTCCAACCTGTTCGACGCCATCGCCTTCCTGGCCGCGCTGGCCGACAAGCCGCTCGCCGAGGCCGCGGCCCAGGTCCGCGGGAGCCAGGGTCGGGTCGGGGACGTGCGATCGATCTTCCTGCGGGTGGGGGACCGCCGGGTGCGCGAAATGTCGTTCCTGGCGGAGATGATCATCCCCGATCTCGGCGTGGACGAGCTCGGCTCGAAGGCCAAGGCATCGTGGACCTTCCTCCGGTACCAGCTCCGCCTTCGCCTTCGCGACGACCCCGGCGACATCGGGCCACTGGAGATCGTCTCGGAACGGATGGACCACATCACCAAGGGCCACGCCCGCAAGGCCCTGGGCTTCCCCCACAGCAAGGCGTGGCGCGATTCCGTGGTCCGGGGAACGCGGCGAACCGTGCCCTACATCGAGACGATCACCGAGGATGCGCCCGAAGGCGGTCGCGCCATCGTGCTGATTCGGGCGGACAGCGAGCGGGGCCTCGGCGGTGGCCGGCCCCGCAAGCTGCTGGCGAGCAAGCTCCCGCGCACCGTGCTCTCGAACGCGAACAACGCGGCGGAGCACCGGACCCTGGTACTGGCTCGCCAAGAGATGCTCGGCTGGACGCAGTTCCAGCTCGAACCCTCGGCGCTGCGGGCGCCAGACCGCTTCACCGACCCGGCTCGAATCGACACGAACGGCGCCCACCTCCCGGCCACCCTGGACGCGATGGGGCGGGAGCTGGAACGCAGCGGCGAGGGTACGCGAGAGGACCTGTACCAACAGGTCGCCAACCGCCTGGCGGAGCTCTTCGAGAACGTCCGCACCGTGCGCGTGGACCGAGACGAGATGCGAGAGCAGCTCGCCATCGTCCTGACCGATCTCGGCGGCACCGAGCACCCGGCGGGCTCGCTCTCCGACGGGACGCTGCGCTTCCTGGCACTGGCCATCATGGAGGCGGGAGCCCAGGGACCATCCCTGATGTGCCTCGAAGAGCCCGAGAACGGGATCCACCCCGACCGGATCCCCTCGATGATCGAGTTGCTCCAGGACCTGGCGGTGGACGTCACGGAGCCCGTAGGCCCCGACAACCCCATGCGCCAGGTCATCGTCAACACCCACTCTCCCATCGTGGTCAACGAAGTGCCCGAGGACAGCATCATCGTCGCCAGCGACCGGCACACCCGGCGCGAGGGCCAACGCCTCCGGCTGCTGCGCCTCCGCGGGTTGGCGGGGACCTGGCGGGCCGACCCGGACCCGGCCCGAATCGGCGACCTCGTCGCCTTCCTGCCCCGCCCCGACAAGCCCGCGCCTCCCAGTCGGACCCGCAGACACCGGCGCCTGCTCGACCGAGAGGACGCGCGCCAGCTCGGACTCTTCGGCCCCCTTCCCCTGGAGGACGAGTGAACGCCGCCCTGCTCGCCGAAGGGAGCAGCGACCGGGTGCTCCTCCCCATCCTGCGCTGGATGCTCGACGAGCTGACGAGCGAAGAGGTGCCCGTCGCCTGGGTGGACACCCGGCTGTTCAGCACCGGACCGAAACTCGCCGACAAGGTCCGGCATGCGCTCCGCGTGCAACCCTGCCACCTGCTGTTCGTCCACCGCGACGCCGACAACCAGGCCCCCGAAGCGCGACGCGCCGAGATCCGCCGCGCCGCCGGTGGGCAACCCCACGTCGCGGTCGTGCCGATCCGCACGACCGAGGCGTGGTTGCTCGTCGACGAAGCGGCCATCCGCGCCGCTTCCGGCCGCGTCTCCGGCCGCGAGCCGCTGGGCCTCCCCCACCCGTCGCGCATCGAGCAGGTGCCGGATCCGAAGCGGGTCCTCCGCAACGCGCTCGTGAGCGCACACGGAGCCACGGGGCGCCGCGCCCGCCGGTTCAACCCAGCCAGCGCCCGAATGCGCCTCGCCGATCTCGTCGACGACTGGTCGGCGCTTCGCCAGCTCTCGGCCT
>WGAH01000901.1 GCA_015489145.1 Deltaproteobacteria bacterium | reverse complement strand
GCTCCGCGCCGGCCTGGCCCTGGTCCGGTTCTTCAAGGGCGACGGCGGTTCGCGGGGAGGGGGCTTGTCGGGCGGGCGCGGTCTGTGATACCGTGCACGCCGGTTCGAGGGTGTCGGGCCCCCCCGTTTCCAGCCGTCAAGTCGAGCCCCGCTCGTCCGATGGCGCATCCGCAGCGAAGGCCAAGCAGCAGCCGGAGTAGTCGTGGCTGACAACGAACAGTTGCATTTCTCCCGCGGGGACGTCATCTCGCGCCGCTACGAGATCGAGGAACACCTCGGCTCGGGGATGCTCGGTGCCACCTACCTCGCGCGGCACATCCACACGGGCAAGCGCCTCGCCGTCAAGATCCTGCGGCCGAAGCTCATCCAGAACCCCCTCGACCGCAAGCGCTTCGAGGAGGCCTTCGAGAAGGCCCGCGGCCTGCGGGTCGAGGGCGTGGTCCGCCTCGGCGAGATCGGCGAGCACAACGGGCTCGTCTACTACACCCAGGAGTACTTCGAGTCGATCAGCCTCCGCGCCCTGATGGACCGCTACCACGAGGAGCAGAAGTCCTTCACCCTGCAGGAGGCCTGCCAGATCGCGCTCAAGATCCTCGACGCCCTCGACCACCTCCACGACGCCGGCATCATCCACCGCAACGTCAAGCCCGAGAACGTCCTCGTCCACGAGAGGCGCACCGGCCCGGGCGGCAAGAACATCATCCGCACCGTCAAGATCACCGACCCGGGCATGGCGGTGCTCGCGAATTCCACCATCTTCGCCGAGAGCTACGTCAACCGCTCCGAGGCCCGCTACCTCGCCCCGGAGCTCGGCGGCTTCCAGGACAACGCCACCCCCCGGGCCGACGTCTACTCGGTGGGCGTGATCCTCTACGAGCTCCTCGTCGGCCAGCCCCCCCGGGGCACCTACCTCTCGCCCACCCAGCTCCGCGGCGACCTGCCCGAGCACATCGACGACGTGGTGGAGATCGCCCTCGCCCCCAGCCCCGAGGACCGCTACCCTTCCGCCCGGGACATGTACAACGACATCCAGCGCTCCTTCAGCGGGGATGTCTACGAGGACCGGCGCTCGACCTCCTTCAAGAGCATCCTCATCGCCGTGGGCGTCGCCGTGGCCGTCATCGCGGCCTACGCGATCTACATCTCGATCAAGGGCACGCCCGACCCGCGCCAGGAGCTGATCGCCAAGGACCAGAACATCCGGCTCCAGGTCCAGAAGATGAGCCAGCCGCCCTCCGAGGAATTCCTCAAGGAAATGGTGGCGAAGCACCCGGAGATGCTCTACGTGCCCGGCGGTCCCTTCGTGCGGGGGCGGCTGCACTCCGAGCCGCTCAACGTGGCCAGCCAGGCCGAGCCCCTCGCCGAGGTGGCCAAGGTCGGCGCCTTCTACATCGACCGCTTCGAGTTCCCGAACCGCCTCAAGGACAAGGACGGCAAGCCGGTGCGCCCGGTGGCCAAGGTCACCTGGGAAGAGGCCGACATGACCTGCCGCAAGCTCGGCAAGCGCCTGTGCACCGAGCTGGAGTGGGAGAAGGCCTGCAAGGGGCCGGCCAACTGGATCTATTCCTACGGCGACGAGTACAAGCCCGAGATCTGCGGCGGCGACGTCGACGAGCCCTACGTGATCGGCGAGCGCGAGAACTGCGTGAGCGGGTACGGGGTGGCCGATCTCAGCGGCGGCCTGCGCGAGTGGACCTCCACGGTCGCCGGCTCCCGGGGCAACCGGCGGGTGGTCAAGGGCGGCCTGCGCGGCAACCCGGTGCGCGGAACGCGCTGCGCCTTCCGGGTGGACGAGGCGGCGACCTACGCCGACGCCACGCTTTCCTTCCGCTGCTGCATGGACGCCCCGGAAGCCGGCGAGGCCGCCGCTCCCGAGGCCCCGGCCGCCCCCGAGGAGCCCCCGGCCGAGTAGGGGTTCAGTCCCCCGGCGGGGTCCGTTCCCGCCACAGGCGGGAGGCCTCGGCCAGCTCGCGCCGCACGATGTGGTACACGCCGGGATCGTGGGTGAGGGCGGTGTGGCCGATGCCCTTGACGGGCACGTTCTTCATCGAGGTCTCGCCGGGGCGCGGGCGCAGCACCGAGTTCCACCAGGGGCAGACGATGTCGGCCTTGCTGTAGATGCTCGTCAGGGGGATGTGCGAGGGGAAGGTGTCGCGGTTGAGCAGGCGGACCAGCGAGGAACCCGGCAGCATCTCGAAGGGGCTGCGGCTGAGGAGCCCGCCGCCGAACATCGCGGTGGCGATGAGGGCCGTCGGGGTGCCGTGGTGGGGCGTGCCGAGGGTGATGACGGACTTCACCCGGCGGTCGCCGCCGTGGTGCTGCACGTAGTGGCGGGCGATGAGGCCGCCCTTGCTGTGGCCGATGACGTGGAAGCGGTCGAGGCCGTGGCGGGCGCAGATCCCCTCGATCTTGTCGGCCACGGTGCGGGCGAGGTCGCGGATCGAGCGGGTGTTGAACTGCCAGAACAGGCCGCCGAGGTCGAAGCTGAACACGCCGTAGCCGTCGTGCCGCAGGCGATCCTCCATCACCTCCCAGACGTTGCGGGTCTGGAAGAAGCCGTGGAGCAGGAGCACCGTCTCGGGGAAGCGCGCGAAGTCGTCGCGGCGCACGATGCGGTTGCCGCGGAGGTAGACGCGGCGAATGCTGCCGAGCTGGTCGCGCAGGGCGCGGTAGGCCCGGGCCGGGTTGCTGGGAGGGTTGACCACGGTGGGACTCCATGCCCGCGGGTCCCGCGAGAACGGCGAGCGACACCCCGGGGGGGCGTGATAACGTGCCCGCCGGAGGAGACCGATGAACCCGATTCCCGCGGCGGTCGCCGCGCTGCTCCTCGGAGCGGCGTGCGGCGGCAAGGAAGAGGATAGCGGCGGCAAGGCGCCGGACCTCACCCACATCTCGGACACCGGCGACTGCGAGGGCACGCCTCCCGTCGCCACGATCACCGGCTGCACCTACCCGGGGCTCCAGGAGTTCGAGAACTACGACGACCCGGTGCCCACGATTCGCTTCGCCATCGACGTGACCGACGAGGACGGCGACCTGGACCGCATCGAGGTGGATCTCTACGTGGACGCCGAGCCCGACGGCGTGATCGACGAGGCCAACGCCGACTACGTCCCGGGCCAGCCCAAGACGGTGTCCGGGGCCGAGGTCTGCAACACCCCCTCGGTGAGCGTCACCCAGACCCTCGCCCTGCCGACGGGTTTCGTCGAGTACGGGGCGGAGCTCGACTGGGGCGCGCGCATCCTCGACAGCGCCGGGCTGGCCAGCGACATGGCCGTCATCACCTGCCCGGCGCCGCTCGAGGACGGCACGGAACCCGACGGCGCTTCCGGCGGCGACACCTCCGGCGACGACACGGGCGCCTGATGCCCGACGACGGCACGCGCGCCTACCGCGAAGCCGGCGTGGACATCGAGGCCGGCGCCCGGGTGGTCGACGGCATCCGGGGAGCGGTGGCCGCGACCCGGCGCCCGGAGGTCCTCGGCGACGTCGGCGGCTTCGGCTCGCTGTTCGCCCTCGGGGGGCGCTGGCGCGACCCGGTACTGGTCAGCGGCACCGACGGCGTGGGCACCAAGCTGCTCGTCGCCGCCCGCGCCGGGCGCCACGACACGGTGGGGATCGACCTGGTGGCGATGTGCGTCAACGACGTGATCACCACCGGGGCCGAGCCCCTGTTCTTCCTCGACTACTTCGCCACCGGGGCCCTGGACCCGGCGGTGGCCGTCGAGGTGGTGCGCGGGGTGGCGCGGGGCTGCCGGCAGGCGGGCTGCGCGCTGGTCGGGGGCGAGACGGCGGAGATGCCCGGCATGTACGGGGCCGGCCACTACGACATCGCCGGCTTCTGCGTCGGCGCGGTGGAGCGGGACGCCCTCGTCGACGGCCGGGCGGTTCGGCCCGGCGACCGGCTGGTGGGCCTTCCCTCGTCGGGCCTGCACAGCAACGGCTTCTCCCTGGTGCGCCGCATCGTCGACGCGCTGGACTGGTCCGAGCCCCACGGCCTCGGCCGCCCCCTGGTCGACGAGCTCCTGGAGCCGACCCGCATCTACGTGCCCGAGGTGCGCCGACTGGTCGCCGACTTCGAGGTGCGCGCCCTCGCCCACGTCACCGGCGGCGGCCTGGTCGACAACCTCGCCCGCCCGCTCCCGGAGGGCCTCGGCGTGCGCCTGTGGGCCGGGAGCTGGACCGTCCCGCCGATCTTTGCGTGGCTCCAGCGGCGCGGCGGCCTGACCGACGCGGAACTGCACCGCACCTTCAACTGCGGCCTCGGCATGGTGGCGGTGCTCCCCGCGGCCCAGGCCCGGGCGGCGGCCGAGGCGGCGGGGGGCCGGGTGGTCGGCGAGGTGGTCGAGGGCGTCGGCGTGGTGGTGGAGGCCCGGTGAAGGTTCCGGTCGGGGTGCTCGCCAGCGGTTCGGGAACGAATCTCCAGGCGATCCTGGATCGGTGCGCCGATCCGGCCTACCCGGCGCGGGTGGCCTGCGTGGTGGTGAACCGGAAGGGGGCCGGCGCCCTGGAGCGGGCGCGGCGGGCCGGCGTGCCGGCGCGCTTCGTCTCCCACCGGGAGCGGCCGCGCGAGGCCTTCGAGGCGGAGCTGGTCGCGGCGCTCCGGGAGCACGGCGTCCGCTGGGTGGCCCTGGCCGGCTTCATGCGCCTCCTCGGGCCGACCTTCCTCGACGCCTTCCCGGGCCGGGTGCTCAACATCCACCCGGCGCTCCTGCCGGCCTTTCCCGGGCTGCACGCCCAGGCGCGGGCCCACGCCCGGGGGGTGCGCGTCGCCGGGGCCACGGTCCACCTCGTCGACGCCGGCACGGACACGGGCCCCATCGTCGCCCAGGCGGCGGTGCCGGTGCGGCAGGAGGACGACGCCGAGGCCCTGGCGGCCCGCATCCTCGCCGCCGAGCACCGCCTCTACCCGATGGCCCTGCGGTGGGCGGTGGAAGGCCGCCTCCGGGTCGAGGGCCGCCGGGTGCGCGTGGACCTCCCGCCGGGCGAGCAGACCTGGATCTGGGCGCCCTGAGCCGGCGCCGCGGCTTCAGGGGCGCGGGGGCCGGCGCGGTGCCTCGCGCACCCGCTCCACGCTGAACACCCCGTCGATCTTCTCGATGTTCCGCATGAGACGGGTGAGCTGCCGCACGTCGGAGACGTTCACCTCGAGGGAGAGGACGGTGCGCCCGTCCTCGGTGGGCTCGGAGGCGATGTGGTTGATGTTGATCTCGAGGCTCTTGCAGACCCCGCCGATGTCGGCCACCATGCCCGTCCGGTTCGAGCAGACGATGCGCAGCTCGCCGGAGTGGGTGCCGCGGGAACGCCGGTGCCAGTCCACCCGGACCCGCCGCTCCGGCGCCAGGGCGAGGAGCTGGGGGCAGTTGGCGACGTGCACGGTGATGCCCCGGCCCTGGGTGATGTAGCCGGCCACCGGCTCGCCGGGCAGCGGGTTGCAGCAGCGGGCGTAGGTGACCAGCACGTCCTCCTCGCCCGAGATCAGCACCGGGCTCTCGGCCCGCTTGCGGAGCTTCTGGAGGAAGCCGGTGACGACGCCCGTGGCGGCGTCGTCCTCGGGGAGGTCCACCTCGTCGGCCGGCAGCATCTCCCGCAGGACGCGGTGCAGCGAGACGTGGCCCTGGGCGAGGGCCAGGTAGAGGTGCTCGGGCTTGCGGTGGCCCAGCCGCTTCGCCGCGGCCTCGATGTCGCCGGCGCGGAGCATGCGGGCCAGCGAGCGGCCGCGCTTCTTCAGCTCGGCCTCGAGCAGCTCCCGGCCGAGCTCGGTGCCCCGGGCGCGTTCCTCCTCGCGCAGGGCGCGGCGGATCTTGGTGAGGGCCCGGCCGGTGTGGGCGATCTCGAGCCAGTCGCGGTTGGGCTTCTGGTCGGGGCGGGTGAGGATCTCGACCCGGTCGCCGCTGCGGAGCACCGTGCGGAGGGGCACCATGCGCCCGTTGACCCGCGCGCCGACGCAGGTGTGGCCCACCTCGGTGTGGATCGCGTAGGCGAAGTCGAGGACGGTCGCCCCCCGCGGGAAGAACTTCACGTCGCCCTTGGGGGTGAAGACGAAGATCTCGTCGCTGAACAGGTCGACCTTGATCGCCTCCATGAACTCGGTCGGGTCCTCCACGTCCCGGGCGGCCTCGAACAGCTCCCGCAGGCGGGTGATCTTGTTGAGGTCCTCCCGGGACAGGGCGAGGTGGCCCTCCTTGTAGCGCCAGTGGGCCGCGATGCCGTACTCGGCGACCCGGTGCATCTCCCGCGTTCGGATCTGCACCTCGATCTGTCGCCCCTCCGGGCCGAGCACCACGGTGTGCAGGGACTGGTAGCCGTTGGACTTCGGGTTGGCGATGTAGTCCTTGAGGCGCTCCGGCAGGTGGCGCCACCGGCTGTGGACGAGGCCGAGGGCGGTGTAGCACTCGCCGAGCTCCTCGACGATGATGCGGAAGGCCAGCACGTCGTGGAGCTGCTCGAAGTCGAGGTGCTGGTCGCGCATCTTGCGGTGGATGCTCGTCAGGTGCTTGGGGCGGCCGGTGACCTCGGCTTCCAGCCCGTTCTCGGCGAGGTGCTCGCGGATCACCGCGCTGGCCCGCTCGATGTAGGCCCGGCGCTCCTCCTCGGTGGATCCGAGCTTCTCGGTGAGCCGCGCGTAGTCCTCGGGGTGCAGGTAGCGGAAGCAGAGATCCTCGAGCTCCATCTTGAGCTGGCTGAGCCCCAGGCGGTTGGCGATGGGCGCGAAGATGTCCATCGTCTCCTGGGAGATCGCCTGCTGGCGATCCGGCCGCATGTGGTCGAGGGTGCGCATGTTGTGGAGGCGGTCGGCGAGCTTGACGAGGATGACCCGGACGTCGTGGGCCATCGCCAGCACCAGCTTGCGGAAGTTCTCGGCCTGGGCCACCTCCCGGCTCGAGAACTGGAGCTTGCCGATCTTGGTGACGCCGTCGACCATGCGGGCGATGTCGGGGCCGAACTCGGCCTCGATCTCGCCGTAGGTGGCGAGGCAGTCCTCCATGGTGTCGTGGAGCAGCCCCACGGCGATGGTGTCCACGTCCATGCGCAGGTCGGCGAGGATGTCGGCCACCGCGAGGGGGTGGACGAGGTAGTCCTCGCCGCTCTTGCGGACCTGCCCGTCGTGGCGCCCGGCGGCGTAGACGTAGGCCCCCATGATGACCTGCACCTGCGCGTCCTTCGAGTAGGCGAGCACCTTGTCGATGATGTCGTTGATGCGGATGACCGCCATGGAACCGCTGTCCTCCGGACGCTGGCGCGGCGCCCCCGGGGTCACTCGACGCGGGTGGCCCCCCGTCCATTCTCCTACTGGAATGGACGGCGGCGTCCAGTGCCGGTTCCCCGGACCCTGATCCCGGGCGCGGGGACCGGGGGTCAGGGGGCGGCGGGGTCGCGGTCGGGTGCGGCGCCGAAGCGGCGGACCAGGCTGGCGTTTCGCCCGCGGCGGTGCAGCTCCGCCACCAGGATGGCCTGGAAGCGGTCGTGGGCGCTCGACAGGACGTCGTTGACCAGGAGGTAGTCGAACTCGCCCACGGCGCCGAGGTGCGCGCGGGCCCGGGCCAGGCGGCGCTCGATGACCGCCTCCGGGTCGGTGGACCGGGAGCGGAGCCGGGCGGCCATCGCCTCGATGCTCGGCGGCAGGATGAAGATGCTCACCGCCTCGGGCATGGCGGCGCGCACCTGCCGCGCCCCCTGGTGGTCGACGTCGAGGATGACGCTGAGGCCGGCGCGGAGCGCTTCCTCGACGGGAGGGCGGGGCGTGCCGTAGCGGTGGTCGTAGACGTGGGCCCACTCGAGCAGCTCGCCGGCCTCGGCCATGCGGTCGAAGGTGGCGTCGTCGACGAAGTGGTAGTCGACGCCGTCGCGCTCGCCGGGCCGGGGCGGGCGGGTGGTGGCGCTCACGCTGAAGCGCAACCCGGGAAGCGCGTCGAGGGCGCGGCGCACCAGGGT
>WGAH01000900.1 GCA_015489145.1 Deltaproteobacteria bacterium | reverse complement strand
GCCGGCGCTCCGCCGCCTCCCTACCGGGTCAGCCGCCGGTAGATCTGCGGCAGGCGCTCGGGCAGGGCCTCCACCCGGTCGATGATCGTGTAGCCCACCTCGCCGTACATGCGCGCGAGGTACTCCTGCCCGCGCGGGTCCACGGTGATGCAGAAGGGGTGGACGCCGGCGGCGCGGGCCTCGACGAGGGCGGCGCGGGTGTCCTCCTGGGCGTAGGCGTCGGCGTAGAGGTCGCAGCCGCAGTCCAGCGGCTTGCCGTCGCTGAGCAGCAGCAGCAGCCGCACCCGGGCCGGCCAGTCGAGCAGCTTGCGCGTGGCGTGGCGAATCGCGGTGCCGTCGCGATTCTCCATCTTCCAGGCGATGCGCCCCACCCGGGCGCGGGCCTCGTCGTTCCAGGGCTCGGCGAAATCCTTGGCGACGTAGAAGGCCACCTGGTCGCGGCCGTAGCCGGAGAACCCGTAGATCGCGAAGGCGTCGCCGATCGCCTGCACCGCCTCGGCGATGAGCACCAGCGACTCCTTCTCGACGTCGATGATGCGCCGGGTGCCGACGCCGACCACCTCGTTGGTCGACGAGGACATGTCGAGGAGGAAGGCGACGGCCACGTCGCGGTCGTCGCGCTGGTGGCGCACGTAGAGGCGGTCGTCGGGCACGCCGCCCACCCGGCGCTCGATGCGGGCCAGGACGGCGCGGTCGATGTCGATCTCGTCGCCGTCGGGCACGCCGCGCACCCGCCGCACCGTCTGGGGGCGCAGGGCCTCGAAGGCGCGGCGCAGGCGGGCGATGAGCACGCCGTGCTCCGACAGCACCTCCTCGACGAAGTCCTGGGACCCCGGCTCCAGGCGGTACTCGGTGAGCTTGACCCAGCGGGGCTTGTGGTCGTCGATGCGGCAGTCCCACTCCGGGTAGACGTGGACGCCGAGCACCGCCTCGACGCCGGCGGCGATGGGGGATTCCTCGCCGCCGCGGGTGCCGACGGGCACGCGGTCGGCCTCGGCGGCGGCCTCCTCCTCGGCGGGAGCGGCCGGCGCCGGCATCCGGTCGAGGAAGTCGGCCATCTCCTCGTAGGACTCGCCCTCGCGCCGGGCGCGCTCCCGGGCCTCGGCCATCGTGGCCCCCGGGTCGCGCTGGCGCATGGCGTCGAGGAGCTGCCGGGCGCGGGCCTCCACGCGGCGATCCTCCTCGCCCATCGCCTCGGGCCGCAGGTCGCCTTCGAGGAGGTCCCCGTCCAGGGGGCGGTACCCGTCGCCCTCTCCGGGCTCCCGCCCCGCCTGGCCGCCGGCGCTCCCGGCGCCGCGGGTCGGCACCCCGTCCCGGCGCGACGCCTCCCCGGCGGCCTGCCGGGCCGGGTCGTCGAGGCGTTGGAGGGCGTCCGGGTCGACGCGGCGCATCAGCCCGTCCACCGCCGGGTAGACCGCCAGCACCGCCCGGGCGGCGTCCTCGGCGGCGGCCCCGGGGGCGCGCAAGCGGTCGAGGTGGGCCAGCGCATCGAGGCCGACGCGGCGGGCGGCCTCGTCGGGCAGGCGGGCGGCGAAGGGCTCCACCGCCTCGCCCCGGGCGGCCGCCGCGAGCAGCGCCACCGCCTGCTCGGCCGGCGCGAGCTCGGCCGGGTCGGGCAGCTCGGGTCGCCAGTCCCGGGCGAGGCGGTCCATGTCGCGCGCGATGCCGGGGTACTCGGCGCGCACCCGCGCCTCGACCCGCGCGTTCTCGAACACCCGGTAGAGGTCGCGGGCGAGGACCCGGTTGGGAAAGGCGCGCAGGAAGCGCTCGGCGCCCGTCTCGCCCTCCTCGGGGGGCGGAAAGTCGCCGGGCAGCGCCTCCACGTCGAGGTCGAGGCTGCCGAACTCGACGTGGCCGGCGTTGCGGGCGGTGAGCACGCGGTAGACGAGGCGGTCGCGCGCGTCGCCGAAGCGGTCGACGCGGGCGGGCAGGAAGATGCTGCGCCCGTCGGTGAAGGCCCCGCCGTCGCCGGCCTCGGCCGGGCGCACCTGCACCGTCTCGCCGCAGTGGGCGCGGGCGTACAGCGTGAGCTGCCGCTGGATGTCGGCGAGGCGCACGCCGCGCTCGCGCTCCTGGGCGGCGGCCTGGCTCTCGCGGCTCTCGAGCTTGAGGAAGCTCTCGGCGCGGGCCGGGGCGCGCTCGTGGAGGTCGAGGGCGCGGGCGACGTGCTCGGCGACGGCCTCGTCGTCCATGCGGGCGAGGAGGTCGGGCAGCGTGCGGAGCAGCAGCGGCACGGCGCCGGGCCGGTCGTCGGCCACGCTCCGGAGCAGGCCGAGGAAGGCGGGGCGCCGATCCGCCGGCACCCGGGCGAGCTGGTCGGGCAGGGTGTGCGCCACGAGGCGGGCGTGACCGGCGTTTCCGGCGTCGCCCAGCGCCAGCCGCTCGACGATGGCGGTCAGCGCCCGCGCCTCCTCGCGGCCGAGCTCGCGGGCCACGGCGTCCTCGGCGCGCAGCCAGGCCCGGGCGAGGGGCGGGTCGAGGCGCAGCAGCCGGGCGAGCACCCCGAGCCGCCCCTCGCCCGGGCCTGGCTGCGCGCCGAGGACGCCGTGGCCCGCGAGCTCGGCCGCGAGGAGGCGCGGGCGCTGACCGCCATCG
>WGAH01000899.1 GCA_015489145.1 Deltaproteobacteria bacterium | reverse complement strand
GGGTGGTGGACGCGACCAGCGGCCGGGGCATTCCCGCCACCGTGACCCTCCTCGCCGCCGCGGGAGAGGATGGCGGGTTCGGGGCGGAGGTAGCGCAGGGCCTCGCGCTCCAGCGCCACCTCGACGGGCTCGCCGCCCTTCTCGTCGAGGGTGTCCACGGTCGGGGTGGCCGCGGCGTAGCCCGGGGCGGCGACGGCCACCGTCCAGGGGCCCGGCTCGGCGGGCCGGCCGAAGCGGCCGTCGGGACCCGTGGCGCCCGCCCAGCCGTCGGCGAGGAGGGTCACGGTGGCGGGAATGCCCCGGCCGCTGGTCGCGTCCACCACCCGCAGGGCCAGGGCGTCGGGCCAGGTGAGGAAGGCGCGCACGCCGGGGAGGTGGCCGGCGATGGCGGCGGCGAGCTCGTCGGCGTCGGGGGTCTTGACCTCGCTGACCTCCAGGGTGAAGTCGAGGACGCGGCCCGCGCCGTAGGACCAGTCGTTGAGGTCGCCCCAGGTGCGGTACCAGGCGGCGCCGTTGGTGATCCAGAAGCCGTCCACCTCGGCGGCGTCGGCGTAGCGAAGGGCCATCGCCTCCAGGAGCGCGTCGTCGGGCGTGGGCTCGGTGGTGTAGTTCCACGGCCAGCCGAGGTTCGTCGCCCCGCTGTGCATCGACAGCCCGGCGCCGAAGCCCGTCCACGTCGACCACGCCCGCATGGCCCGCGTCTCGGCCTCGCTCCAGGGCGCCTCGCCCGCGCGGTACTCCGAGGCCGACCAGCGGTAGCCGTAGTTGCGGTTGAGGTCGACGCCGGCGGCGTCGTACCGGGTGCCCGCCGCCACCCCGTCGGGGTTGAAGTGGGGCAGCACGCACAGCGCGTCCCGGGCGAGGAGGGCCGCCCAGGCCGCCTCGACCTCGGGGTCGGCCTCGCCGGCGCGGGCGGCCTCCAGCTCGTCGAGGACGGCGAGGGCGAGCTCGGCGCTCGACAGCTCGTCGCCGTGGTGGGCGCCGACGATGCGCCAGCGCACGACGGGCTCGGCGGCCCCGAGGCAGGCGGCGAGCAGGGGACGCCCCTCGCCCGAGCGCCCCACCTCGACGAGCCGCAGGTCGGGGTCCCGGTCGGCGAGGTCGCCGAGGGCGTCGATCATCGCCTCGGGATCGTGGTAGCCCTCCGCCGAGGGCGGGGCGGGAACGGGCTCCTCGACGGGTCGCCAGGCCAGGCCGGCCCGGTCGAGGTCCGCGAGCGCCGAGGCCGGCCCGTCGACCCGCAGCTCGTCGCCGCGCACGCCCTCGGCGAAGCCGAAACCGAGGGCGCGCAGGGCGTCGCGCGCCGCCGCGTCCGGGGCGCGCACCCACACCTGCACCGGCCGCCCGGGCGCGGCCTCCGCCGATCCGGGTCGGGCGAGGATGAGGGCGAGGAGCAGCATGGGGGCCACCTATCGCCTCGGCCCACCATCGGCGCGAGCCGGAGGAGCGCCGGCCTCCGGCCGGCATGGGCAAGGCCGTGTCCCGCGGCTTGCAGGCGATGGAAACGCGGGATTTCGCAGGGCGTCGGTTTTCGCTCGCCCGCTTCGCTGACGCGGCAGGATGCCGCGTCTACACGTCCGGTGCGGGGCCCGGGCGGCCGGCGACCGGAACTCGAACAATTCAGCCGTAACGCTCACTCACGCGATGTCTCGCCCGCCGGCTCCGCCCCGGAGTCGGCGGGGGGTTCGGCCTCGGCGATGCCGTCGAGCACCGGGAGAATCGCCGCGCACAGGCTGCGGAAGGCGGCCAGCTCGGCGCCTTCCAGGCGCGTCTCCCGCGGCAGGTCCACCGTGAGCGGGTTGACGATCCTGCCGCCCACCCAGAACTGGAAGTGCAGGTGCGGGCCGGTGGCGAGGCCCGTGCTGCCGACCCGGCCGATGACCTGCCCCTGGTCGACGTGCTGGCCGCGCTTCACGAGGATGCGCGAGAGGTGCGAGTAGCTGGAGGCGTAGGGGCCCGGGTGGTCGATCTTGACGAAGTTTCCGTGCCCGCCGTTGCGGCCGGCGTAGACCACGCGGCCCTCGCCCACCGCCCGGACGGGAGTGCCCGCGGGCGCGCCGAAGTCCACGCCGAGGTGGGCGCGGCGCCGCTTGAGGATCGGGTGGTAGCGCGAGCGGGAAAACCCGCTGGTGACCCGGGAGAAGGCGAGGGGAGAGCGGAGGAAGGCCTTGCGCCGCGCGACGCCGTCGGGATCGTAGTAGCCGACCTTGCCGTCGAGCCCGCGAAAGCGCACCGCCACGTAGGACCGCCCGTCGTTGTCGAGGCGCACGGCCAGGGGCGCGCCCAGGCGGGCGAAGGCCTCGCCCTGCCACAGCTCGTCGACCACCATGCGCGCCGAGGCCCCGGCCCGCAGCTCGGTGTTGAAGTCGATGTCGTACTCGAAGACGCGCGCGAGGGTCGCGATGTCGCCCGGCGACAGGCCGGCCTCGGTGGCGGCGGCCCACAGGCTGCTGCGAATCGTGAAGGCGCGCTCGCCGATGCGGTGGTCGTAGCGCACCTCGTCGAGGCGCGCCGACCAGGTCTCGCCGTCGCGGTCGATCACCAGGGTGCGGTCGCGGTCGAGGGGGTAGCGGATCTCGACGGGAACGGCGCTGTCGGACCGCATCACGAACACGAGGTCTCGCCCGGCCCGGATGCGGGCGAGGTCGGCCACCGGGCGGGCGGCGGCGAGGACCGGTTCCACCGGGGCGCCGTAGCGCGGCAGGATCGCGCCGATGGTCTCGCCGGCGGCGATCGTGTGCACCATCTCCAGGCGGGCGGGCTCGGCCGGCGCCGGGGGGGCGCCGGTGTCGGCGGCGACCGGGGCGCTGTCGCCGGCGGAGGGCTGCCGCAGGTGGCGGCCGGCGGCGATGGCGAGGAGCGTCAGCGCGCAGGCGAACAGGGCCGTCACGGCGAGGCGGAACGGGCGCATCGATCAGGAGGCCGCCGGAAGCCGGGCGAGGAGGACGGCGACGAGGATGCCGACGACGAGGAAGCCCACGGCGCCGCCCACCAGGGCGCCCTTGAGGATCGCGGCGAGGGCCGGGTGGCCGGGGGC
>WGAH01000898.1 GCA_015489145.1 Deltaproteobacteria bacterium | reverse complement strand
GCGGCGACCTGCGCGCCCACCAGGCCCCGCCCGCCACCACCCCGAGCAGGACGAGGAGCGCCGCCGCGACCCGGGGCCACCACCGCCGCCGCGCGGCCGGGGCCGCCACGGTCGGCACCCGCTCGACGCCCGCCGCCGCCACCACCGGGGGGTGCTCCTCGACGAAGGAGGCCGGCGGCGGGAAGGCGCCCGGGTCGGGCAGGGTGTCGTCGGCGGCCCCGGCGGCCGCGGGCCAGGCCGCGAGCAGCGCCGCCGCCATCGCCGCCGCGTCGGGGTAGCGCTCCCCCGGGTCGTGGCGGGTCGCCCGCCGAAGCACGGGCCGCAAGGCCTCGGGCACCCCCTCCCACCGCGGCGAGTCGGTCCCGGCCGCGAACAGGTCCACCGGGTTGGCCCCGGTGAGCAGGTGGTAGAGGGTGGCGCCCGCGGCGTAGATGTCGGCCGCCGGCCCCACCGAGCGGGCGTCGAGGCGCTGCTCGGGCGCCATGAAGGCCACCGAGCCCATCGCCACCCCGGTGCGCGTGGCCCGCACCGCGTCCTCGGCGGTGAGCAGGGCGATGCCGAAGTCGGCGAGGAGCGCGTGGCCCTCGGCGTCCAGCAGCACGTTCTGCGGCTTCACGTCGCGGTGGACGATGCCCGAGGCGTGGGCGGCGGCCAGCGCCGAGAGCACCTGCAGCACGAGCCGCACCGCCTCGCCCGGCGGCAGGGGGCCCTCCCGGTCCAGGCGGTCCTGGAGGCTGCCGCCCCGGGCCAGCTCCATGACGATGAAGTCGGCATCCTCGCCGCTCACCACGTCGATCACCCGCAGCACCCGCGGGTGATCGAGGCGCGCCATCGCCCGGGCCTCGGCCCGCATGCGCCGGCGGAGCGAGGCCCGCAGGGTGCCCTGGACCGCCAGGACCTTCACCGCCCGCTCGACGCCGAGCACGGTGTCGCGGGCCCGGTAGACGGTGGCCGCCCCGCCGCTTCCGATCACGCCGAGCAGCTCGTAGCGCCCCCCTCCCAGGACACGCGTCGCGCCCGCCTCGCCGCGCTCCAGGATCCACGTCGGCTCGGCGACGCCGCCCTCCGCCGAGCCCTCCTCGGGGCTTCCGGCCTGGCTGGTGCGCGGGTGGCGGTGCTCGGGCATGGCCGGTGCCTATCCCGCGAACCGGCGGGGGCGGTGCCGGCCGGTCAGTCCACCGTCGGGCACCAGATCGGGATGGGCTGCGGGCTCACGTCGATGGCCCCGCCGCCGCTGTCGTGCAGCCCGGCGAAGCTGAACTCGCCCCAGGCCTGCTCCTCGTCGATGTGCTCGATGGTGGCCTCGACCGAGTCGCCCCGGTCGGTGTCGTTGTAGAAGTAGCGCAGCTCGCCGCCGGCTTCCTCCTGGAGCTTGACCCGCGCGCCGTCGTCGGCGCTCGTGTAGGTGCGGGCGCCGTCGAAGGTGCCGAGGAGCTGCAGCGTGAGCACGAAGACGTGCTCGCCCTCGGCGTTGCGCCAGAACTGGCTGAAGTTGGCCGAGCCCATGGGCTGCGTGCAGGTCGACTCGTCGAAGGTGAGGGTGAGGTCGGCCGCGCCGGTGATCGTGAGGGTGAAGGGGGTCGGGTCGGGGGGCAGGGTGTCGCTGCCCGTGTCGCCGCCTCCGGTGTCGCCGCCGCCGTCCCCGGCGGACCCGCCGTCGCCCGCCGCGCCGCCGTCGCCCGCGGACCCGCCGTCGCCCGCCGGCCCGCCGGAATCCGTGCCCTTGGCCGGGCTGCACCCCGCCGCCAGCGCCCACGCCAGGCCGAGGACCACCAGTCGCGCTCGCGTCATCGCCCACCTCCGGGTCGCGGGCAGCGTATCCGGCCGCGCCGGGATCGTCGGCCCCCCGCCGGACGCCGAAGCCCCGACCGGCGGTTAGCAGGCAGGCGAGGGAGGGCGGCCATGAACCGAACCGGCATCCTGATCGCCGCGCTCGCGCTGCAGGCCGGCTGCGTCCGCAAGATGGCCGTGAACGCGGTGGCCGACGCGCTCAGCGCCGACGGCTCCTCGAGCTTCGCCCGGGACGACGACCTGGAGCTCGTCGGCGACGCGGTGCCCTTCGCCCTCAAGACCATGGAGAGCCTCGCGGAGCAGGCCCCCCGTCACGACGGCCTGAGGCTCGCCCTGGCGAAGGGCTTCACCCAGTACGCCGTGGTCTGGGTGCAATTCCCGGCCGAGCGCGTCAAGGACACCGACTACGCCGCCTACGAGGCGGGCATCGACCGCGCGCGGCGGCTGCTGCTGCGGGCCCGGGGCTGGGCGCTCGCCGGAATGGAGCTGCGCCACCCCGGGTTCGCCGACGGGATCTTCACCGACCCGGACGCGGCCCTGGCGGCGACCACCGCCGACGACGTGCCCTTCCTCTACTGGCTGGGGGCTTCCTGGATGGCGGCCATCTCCGACGCGGTGAGCGACCCGGAGCTCCTCGGCCAGCTCCCGGCCGCCTCGGCGGTGGTCCACCGGGCCCTCGACCTCGACCCGGACTGGAACCGCGGCGCGATCCACGAGCTGCTGATCAGCGTCGAGCCGGCCCTTCCCCTCCCCGGCGGCCGCGACCGGGCGCGGGAGCATTTCGAGCAGGCGGTCGCGCTGAGCGGGGGTACGCTGGCGAGCCCCTACGTCTCGCTGGCCACCGCCGTGGCCGTGCCCGAGCAGGACCGGGAGGGCTTCGTGAAGCTGCTGGAACAGGCGCTCGCCGTCGACCCCGACGCCAGCCCCGACGACCGCCTCGCCAACACCTACGCGCGGGAGCGGGCGCGCTTCCTGCTCGACCACGTCGACGACTACTTCCTCTCCGCCGACGACGCGGACGACCCCGCCCTTCAGCCCCTGCCCGCGCCGCCCGAAGCCGGGGAGCCTACCCAGGAGGAGACGCCATGAGCCACCGCTTCGCCCGACCCACCCGCCGGGCGGTCGTCGGAGGCGGCCTGACCGCGCTCGCCGCCGCGGGCCTGCCGCGGCGCGCCCGCGCCGGCGGGCCGATCACCATCAAGGTCGCCACCGTCGCCCCCGAGGGCACGAGCTGGGCCAAGGGCATCAGCCGCATCGGCCAGGAATGGGCCCGCATCAGCAACGGGGAAGTGCGCCTCAAGCTCTACGCCGGCGGCGTCGCCGGCCACGAGGGCACCGCCGTCCGAAAGATGCGGATCGGCCAGCTCCACATGGCCGCCCTCACCAACGTCGGGCTCCTCGACATCGACCCGGCCCCCCAGGTGATCAACACCCCGCTGCTCATCCGCTCGAACGCCCAGCTCGACTGCGTGATGCCCAGGCTCACGCCCACCTTCGAGAAGCGCCTGCTCGACAAGGGCTTCGTCGTCCTCAACTGGTCCGATGTCGGCTGGGTGCGCTTCTTCACCCGCGGCCCCATGCGAACCCCCGAGGACGCGGCGAAGTACAAGTTCTGGATCTGGGACGGCGATCCCGGGGCCCTGCTGATCTACCGGGAGGCCGGCTTCAACCCGGTGGTCACCGCCAGCATCGACATCATCCCCTCGCTCCAGTCCGGGCTCCTCGACGGCTTCCCGGCCACCCCGCTCTCGGCGCTGGCGATGCAGTGGTTCGCCCTCGCCCCCCACATGCTCGACCTCGCCTGGGCGCCGCTGACCGGGGCCACCGTCATCACCCGGGCCGCCTGGGACGCGATCCCCGCGAGCTACCACGAGGCCTTCCTCGACGCCGCCCGGCGCATCGGCGACGAGCTGCGCGCCGAGATCCGCGCCCAGGACGGCAAGGCCATCGCCGTGATGAAGAAGTACGGCCTCCAGGTCACCGAGGTGGACGCCGCCACCCGCAAGGCCTGGGAGGAGCGCGCGCTCCGGGTGCGGCCGATCATTCGCGAGAAGATCGTTCCCCCCGACGTCTTCGACGCCGCCACCGCCGCCGCGGAGGCCTGCGGTTGAGCCGCGCCCTCGCCCGCCTGGTCCACCGCGCCGAAAACGTCGCCGCGAGGATGAGGATCGCGGCGATGGTCGCGCTGCCGGTCTACGAGAGCCTCGTCCGCTGGGTCGGCGGCGAGTCCCTCGGCGGCATCGGCCTGGTCGTCCAGAGCCTCAACCTGTGGATCGCCTTCGTCGGGGCGGCCATCGCCGCGCGCACCGGGCGACACCTCGCCCTTTCCACCGGCGCGCTGCTCTCCCTCGACCCGCGCGTCGCCCGCGCCATCGAGCACTTCACCGCCGCCGTCGCCGCCGCCGTCGCCGGCCTGCTCGCCTGGGCGGGCGTCGGCCTCGTGCGGGCCGAGCGCGGCTCCTCGCTGGTGCTGCCCGGCGGCCTGCCCAACTGGGTCGTCGAGCTGGTGATCCCGGCGGGCTTCCTCATCATGGCCTGGCGCTTCGCCTGGTACGGGGCCCACGACGCCGCCGCCGAGGCCGAGGCGCTGGGCCAGCGCGACGAGCCCACCGCCCGACCCGAGCACCCCAACACCGGCAAGCTCCTCGCCCTCGTCGCCGTGATCGCCGGCTTCGCCCTCGGCTGGGTGCCGGTGGCCGACCGCGACCCCTTCGTGTGGATCGCCGGCGGGCTCATCGTCCTGGCGGTGGCCCTCGGCGCGCCGATCTTCACGGCGATGGGCGGCCTGGCGATGGTGCTGTTCTACGGCTCGCCGGTGCCGGTGCCGATCTCGGCGGTGCCGGCCGAGACCTACCGCATCGTCGCCTCGCCCACCCTGCCCACGATCCCCCTGTTCACCCTCGCCGGCTACATCCTCGCCGAGGGGGGCGCCAGCCGCCGCCTCGTCGCGCTGTTCAAGGAGTGGGTCGGCTGGATTCCCGGCGGCACCGCCGGCGCGGCCGTCCTCGTCTGCGCCTTCTTCACCACCTTCACCGGCGCCTCGGGGGTCACCATCCTCGCGCTCGGCGGGCTGCTCCTGCCCATCCTGCTGAAGTCCGGCTACGAGGAGCGCTTCGCCATCGGGCTCCTCGCCGCCGCCGGCAGCATCGGCCTCCTGTTCCCCCCGAGCCTGCCCGTCATCCTCTACGGCGTCGTCAGCCACGTCCCCATCGACGAGCTCTACATCGCCGGCACCGTCCCCGGGCTGCTCCTCGTGGGGCTGCTCGTCGGCTACGGCGTGATCGTCGGCATTCGCGGGGGGGTGAAGCGCGAGCCCTTCCACCTCGGCCGGGCGCTCGGCGCCCTGTGGGCCGCCAAGTGGGAGGCGGGGCTGCCGCTCATCGTGATCGTCGGCCTGTTCGGCGGCTGGATGACCATCACCGAGGCCGCCGCCTTCACGGCGCTCTACGCCTTCCTCATCGAGGTGGTGATCCACCGCACCCTCGGCTTCCGCCGGGACCTGCCGGCGGTGATGGTCGAGAGCGTCACCCTGGTGGGCGGGGTGCTGATCATCCTCGGCGTCGCCCTCGGCTTCACGAGCTACCTCGTCGACGCCGAGGTGCCCGCGCGCATGGCGACCTGGGTGCAGGCCCACGTCGCCCACCGCCTCACCTTCATCCTGCTGCTCAACCTGTTCCTGCTCGGGGTGGGCTGCCTGATGGACGTGTTCAGCGCGATCATGGTCGTCGTGCCGCTCATCGTGCCCATCGGCGCCGCCTTCGGCATCAACCCGCTGCACCTCGGCATCCTGTTCCTCGCCAACCTCGAGCTCGGCTACCTGACCCCGCCGGTGGGGCTCAACCTGTTCCTCGCCTCGTACCGCTTCGACAAGCCGCTCACGGCGGTCTACCGCATGGCGCTGCCCTTCCTCGGCATCCTGGGCCTCGGCGTCCTCCTCATCGCCTACGTGCCGGAGATGACCGAGTGGCACGCGCCGGACTTCCAGGCCCCCGGGGGCTTCGACGAGGAGGAGCTGGAGGAGGCTCCCGCCGCCGAGCCCCCCGGCGGGCCGGCGCCGGCCGGCGGCCTCGCGATTCCCGAGGGCGCCAACCTCCTCGACGAGCTGGACGCCGCGCCGGAGGCGCCGGCCGGGAGCGCCGCTCCCTCGGGCGCGCTGAAGATCCCCGAGGGCGCCAACCTCCTCGACGAGCTGGACGCGGTCCCCGACACGCCGGCCGAGCCCGCCGAGGAGGCGCCTTGAGCGGCCTCTCGGACGAGGCGGCGGCCCTCTCCGCGCGGCTCGACGCGCTGGCCGGGGTCCCGGATCGCGACGAGGCCGCCCGCGCCCTCGAAGACGAGGTCCTGCCCGACCTGCGGCGCTGGTTCGCCGTCGACCGCCCCATCGAGGCGCTGGAGTCGGTGGAGCGCCCCCTGAAGCGCTGCCTGCGCGCCCTCGCCGCCGAGCCCGGGCCGGTGCGCCGCGCCGCCCGCCTCGCCCGGGCGCAGCGCCGCCTGGGCCTGCTCGTCAAGCGCAAGAGCTACACGCTGAAGCTCGCCCACCCCCTCGGCTACGCGGTCTTCCTGCACGAGCCGGGCCGGGGCTTCAGCTTCCAGCGCCACCTCGAGCCCAAGGCCGAGGTCTTCCACATCCTCCGGGCCCTGCCCGGGGCCTTCGCCTTCCTCTGCGACTTCGCGACGTGGCGGCGCATCTACGAGCCCGAGGCGCTGGACGCCTGGCTGGCCGGGGCCCCCGACCCCCGCTTCGACGCCGTCGCCACCCCCGTCCGACCGGGCGACGTCCTCGTCGTCGGCAGCGGCGAGACGGTCCACACCGTCTTCGGCTGCCACCTCGAGGAGTTCGCCACCACCTCCGAGGACCGGGTGGACCGCCTGCACGACCCGAACGCCGGCCAGCCCGTGCCGGCCGCCCTCGGCCACGCCCGGGCGCGGGCGGGGCTCGCCGCGCTGGTCGTCCCGCCGGAGAGCCGCCGCGAGGGCCGGCCGATCCCGCCGCGCCCGCTGCCGGGGGGCGAGGCGGTGGCGCTGGCCGAGGGGCCGGTGACGGCGGTGCGCTACCGCGTCTCCGGGCGCACCGGCTGGCTGCGCCCCGCCGGCGAGGCGGCGGTGAGCGCCCTGCACGTGCTCGCGGGGCGCGGCGCCCTGCGCCTCGGCGACGCGGACGGCGAGGAGGCGGCGATTCCCGCCGACCGCGGCGACACCTTCACCGTGGCGGCGGGCGTCGCCTTCGCCCTGGAGGGCCGCCCCGCCGAGCCGCTGGTCGTCTCGGAGCAGCGCCTCCCCGCCGACCGCGCCTTCGGGTAGGCCGTTGCCGGCG
>WGAH01000897.1 GCA_015489145.1 Deltaproteobacteria bacterium | reverse complement strand
GGGGCGGCTCGGAGGCGTCCACCACCCGCACCGGTCGGTCCCCGCCGAGGAAGCGCGCCGCCGCCTCGGCGGGTCGCACCGTCGCCGACAGCCCCACCCGCAAGGGGTCGCGGCGGGCGAGCGCGGCGAGGCGTTCCAGCGACAACGCCAGGTGCGCCCCGCGCTTGTTGCCGGCCAGCGCGTGCACCTCGTCGACGATCACGAGTTCCACCGCGTCGAGCACCGCCCGCGCCTTCGAGGTGAGCAGCAGGTAGAGCGACTCGGGAGTGGTGACGAGGACCTCGGCGGGCTGCCGGAGCAGCGCCCGGCGATCCTGTTGGCTCGTGTCGCCGGTCCGCACGGCGACCCTCACCGGCCGCGCCGGCAGGCCGAGGCGCCGGGCCGCCGCCTCCACCCCCGCGAGCGGCGCCCGCAGGTTGCGGTTCACGTCGTGGACCAGCGCTTTCAGGGGGGAGACGTAGAGCACCCGCACGCCGGGTTGCTCGGGGGCGGGCCCGGTGACCAGGCGGTCGATGGCCGCGAGGAAGGCCGCCAGCGTCTTGCCGCTCCCGGTGGGGGCGACGAGCAGGGCGTGGCGACCCTCGGCCAGGACCGGCCAGCCGGCCGCCTGAACCGCCGTCGGCGCGGGGAAGGTGGCCGAGAACCACGCCCGCGCGGCGGGTCCCAGCGCCCCGAGCCCGCCGTCCCTTCGCTCCATCGCGCCCTCCGGGTGGGAAGCGCCCCACCGCGCCTTCTCCCCTTCATTCGCGGGGCCGGTCGGCGCAAGGAGCGGCGGGACGCCGGGCTCCCCGCGGGGCGCGCCCGCCGCGGGAGGCGGAGCGTGTTCCCCGTGGAACACCGGCGGTTCGATCATCGGAACCGAGCGGGAAACGCCCGGTTCGCGCCGACGCCCGCCGCGCCCGGCGGGGCGCCGGGCGCCAACCGGCCCGGGGTTGGGAGCGATCGAGGAGCGCCGGGCTCCGGCCGGCGGGCCCGTGGAGGCGGCTCGCGGCTCCCCGCGGGGCCGCGCCGGACTCTCCCCGCTGGCTCGCTCGGGGACCGGCGGCTACGTCGGGGCCGCCCTCCAGCCGTTCGGGAAGCGCCATGCAGTACGCCACCCGCCTGCTCAACCACGGCCCGGTCATCCTGCTCACCACCGCCGACGACGACGGCCCCAACGTCTGCGCCGTCGCCTGGTGCATGCCCTGGTCCAAGAAGCCGCCGCGCTTCGTGATGAAGCTCGGTCGCCGCCACCTGAGCTGGGACAAGCTCATGGCCACCGGCGAGGCGGTCCTGAACGTGCCCGCCGCCGAGCAGGCCGCCGCGGTGCTCTGCGCCGGGCGCACCGAGGGCCGCGAGCTGCCGCCGGGCGTCGACAAGCTCGCCCACTGCGGCTTCGAGGCCCTCCCCTCCAGGGTGGTGCGCCCGCCGCGCCTCGCCGGCTGCGTGGCCTGGGTGGAGTGCCGCCTGGTGCGCCGCGATCTCGCCGAGGCGGAGGGCATCGTCTTCCTCGAGGCCGTCGCCGCGGAGTCTCCCCACCTCGACGAGCACGGAACCCTCGACGTCCTCGCCCGGCCGAGCCTCCATCACCTCGGCGGCGACCGCTTCGTCGCCGACGGCCGCGTCATCGACCTCGCCGGCGAGCGGTAGCCGGCGGGCCGCGCGGCGGCCGCCGTTTTCGACTTGACAAGCCTCCCCGGTCGAATAGCCTGCCGGGCACATCCCCCCATACCGCCCCTGGGCTCGAGGGAAGCCGGTGAGAATCCGGCACGGGCCCGCCACCGTGATCGGTCATGCCCCGTCATCGGGCCACTGGGTGCTTCGCACCTGGGAAGGCGACGGGGACGACGGCCGTAAGTCGGGAGACCTTCCCAGGGGCTTGACCTCCGGTCCTCGGGCACGGGACCGCGTCGAGCCGCCGTTCACGGCCGCTTCGCGCCGAACCCGTCCCGCGACCGGGACGAGGCAGCGCCGTGGACCGCGCCCGAGCCCGCAAGAACAGCCGTGATCTGCGCACCGGTTTCACCACCGGGGCCAACGCCTGCGCGGCGGCCTGCGCCGCGACCCGGCTGCTGGTGCGGGGTGGGCTCGACCCGTGGGAGGGGCCGCTTCCCGAGGCGACGGCCGACCGCTTCGATTCCCTCGTCGGCGCCGTCACCATCGCGATTCCCGCCGGCGACCGGGTGCGCTTTCCCGTGCGGACCGCGCGGGTCCTCTCCCAGGATGTCGCTCGGGCCAGCGTGATCAAGGACGCCGGCGACGACCCGGACTGCACCCACCGCGCCGAGCTGTGGGCCGAGGTGCGCCTCACCCGGCATCCGGGCGAGATCCGCATCCTCCGCGGAGAAGGCGTGGGTCGGGTCACGCGGCCCGGCCTCGGCATCCCGGTGGGGGAGCCGTCGATCACCGCCGTGCCCCGGGCCAACATCACCGCCGAGGTCGCCCGGCTGCTGCCGCCGGGGCTCGGCGCCGAGGTCACCGTCGGCATCGTGGACGGCGAGGAACTCGCCCGCCGCACCCTCAACGCCCGCCTCGGCATCGTCGGCGGCCTGTCGATCCTCGGGACCACCGGGGTGGTGCGCCCCTACTCCACCGCCGCCTTCCGGGCCTCGGTGGTGCAGGCCATCGACGTGGCGCACCGCCTCGGCCTCGACGAGGTGGTGCTCACGACCGGCGGCCGCTCGGAGCGCTACGCCATGGCCGCCTTCCCGGAGCTGCCCGAGCAGGCCTTCGTGCAGATGGGCGACTTCGTCGGCGCCGCCCTCCGGCGGGCCGCCGAGCTGGGCCTGCGCCGCGCCACCGTGGTCGCCATGATGGGCAAGCTCACCAAGATGGCCTCGGGCACCACGATGACCCACGCCGCCGGCTCCAAGGTCGACACGGGGCTCCTCGCCGACCTCGCCGCCGCCGTCGGGGCCCCCGAGGCCGCCTGCCGGGCCATCGCCGAGGCCGCCACCGCCCGCCGCGCCCAGGAGATCCTCCAGGACCCGGCGCTGGACGGAGGCCGGCACGCCCCGCCCTTCTTCGCCGCCCTCTGCGAGCGCGCCGCCCTCGTGATGCAGGCCCACGCCGACCGCCACGGCCGGGGCCGGCCCGAGGTGCGCGCGGTGCTCGTCGACTTCGCCGGCCCGGTGCTCGGCCGCTTCCCCCGCGACCTGCCCCTCGCCGGCGCGCCCCCCGCTTCCCCCGAGGTGTCCGCGTGAACGCTCCCTCTCCCCTGCGCCAGGCCACCGCCGCCGGGCGCCGCATCGAGAACGACTCCTTCGCCATCGTCGACCGCGAGGCCGGCCCCCACGCCTTTTCCCCCGAGGAGTGGGAGGTGGTGCGCCGGGTCATTCACGCCACCGCGGACTTCGAGTTCAAGGAACTCGTCGCCATCGGCCACGACGCGGTGCGGGCCGGCGCCGAGGCCCTGAAGCGCGGCGCCCCCATCGTGGTGGACGTCAAGATGATCGCCGTGGGCCTCAACGCGAAGCGCCTCGCCCGCTTCGGCTGCTCCACCCACGGCTTCGTGTCCGACGAGGACGTGATCGCCCGGGCGAAGGCCGAGGGCACCACCCGCTCGGCCATCGCCATGCGGAAGGCCTACGAGCGCGGCCTCCTCGGCGGCCCGCCGGCCGACGGCACCCCCGGCGGCATCGTGGCCGTGGGCAACGCCCCGACGGCCCTCCTGGAGCTGGTGCGCCTGGTGCGCGAGGAGGGGGCCCGCCCCGCCGTCGTCATCGGGATGCCGGTGGGCTTCGTCAACGCCGCCGAGTCCAAGGAGGCCCTGGAGGCCCTGGGCGCGGAGACGGGGCTCCCCACCATCGTCACCCGCGGCCGCAAGGGCGGCTCCACCTGCGTCGTGGCGGCGATTCACGCCCTCATGCACGTCGCCCTCGGGGACCTGCGGTGACGGGGGCCCGCATCGACGTCGTGGGCGTGGGCGCCGTCTCCGGGCCCAGCGCCGCCGGCCGCGCCGCCCTGGCCGAGGCCGAGGTGCTCGTCGGCGGGACGCGGCTCCTCGACCGCTTCGCCGACCACCCGGCAGAGCGCTGGGACCTCACCGGCCGCCTCCGCGCGTTGCCCGCCTTCCTCGCGGGCCGCGCCGACCGCCGCGTCGTCGTCCTCGCCTCGGGCGACCCGCTGTTCTACGGCATCGGCTCCTGGCTGGTCCGGCGGCTCGCCGGCGCCGACCTGCGCTTCCACCCGGCGCCGACCAGCGTCGCCGAGGCCGCCGCGCGCCTCGGCCTCCCCTGGCAGGACACCGAGACGCTCAGCGCCCACGGCCGCGCCATGCCCGACGTGGTCGGCGCCCTCGACCGTCGCGGCCGGGTGGCGGTGCTCACCGACCCGACGAACACCGCCGCCGCCGTGGGTCGCCTGCTGCGCGCCGCCGGCCGCCTCTCGGGCCGCGCCCACGTCGCCGAGGCCCTCGGGACCCCCGACGAGCGCGTCCGCACGGTGTCCCTGGCGGATCTCGCCGAGCTCGACGCCGACCCCCTCGCGGTGCTCATCCTGGAGGCGGAAGGGCCCCGAGCTCCGGCGATCCCCCACATCCCCGACGGGGACTTCGACCAGAAGAAGCCGATTCGCGGGCTCATCACCAAGCGCGAGGTCCGCGTCCTCGCCCTCGCGCGCCTCGGCCTGCGCCCCGGCGACACCTGCTGGGACATCGGCGCCGGTTCCGGCGCGGTGTCGGTGGAGATGGCCCGCCTCGGCGCCGCCGCGGTCCACGCCGTCGAGAAGAACGAGGACGGCTGCGCCATCGTCGAGGCCAACGCGCTCCGCTTCGGCACCCCGCAGGTGCGGGTGGTCCACGCCCGGGCGCCGGAGGGCCTCGACGAGCTGCCCGACCCGGACCGCGTCTTCGTCGGCGGCAGCGCCGGCGGCATGGCGGCGATCCTCGCTACCGCCTGGGCGCGCCTCCGCCCCGGGGGCGGCCTCGTCGTCAACGTCGCCACCGTCGAGAACCTGCACGCCGCCCTCGCCGCCCTGCGCGAGCTCGGCGCCGGCTTCGACGCCATCCAGGTGCAGGTCTCGCGGGGCCGGACCATCCTCGGGCGGCTCACGCGCTTCGAGGCTCTCAACCCCGTCTGGATCGTCTCGGCCCACAAGCCGGCGGGGGGTGCGGCGTGAGCCTCGGCCACCTCTACGGCGTGAGCGTCGGCCCCGGCGCGCCGGACCTCCTCACCCTGCGCGCGGTGCGCGTGATCCGGGAAGCCCCGGTGGTCGCCTGGCCGGCCTGCAAGCCGGGAGCCCCGTCCTACGCTCGCCGAATCATCGCGGAATACCTGGATCCCGAGCGACAGGAGCTGCTCGGCCTCGTGTTCCCGATGTCCCGGGACCAGGCGAGCCTGCTTCCGGTGTGGCGCGAGAACGCCGCCATCCTCGCCGGGCACCTGCGCGCGGGCCGCGACGTGGCCTTCGTGACCGAGGGGGACGCGAGCACCTACAGCACCTTCCAGCACGTCCGCGAGGCCGTCGCCGAGCAGCTTCCCGAGGCGGGCAGCAGCGTGGTGCCCGGCGTGAGCAGCGTCCAGGCCGCCGCCGCCCTCGCCGGGCGGGCGCTGGCCCAGGCCGACGAGCGGGTGGCCATCGTGCCGGCGACCTGGCGGATCGAGGAGCTTCGCGAGACGCTGCTCCACAACGACACGGTGGTGCTGCTCAAGGTCGCCCGCGAGCTGCCGCGGGTCATCGACCTTCTCGCGGAGACGGGCCGGTTGGGGGAGGCGGTGCTCGTGAGCCGGGGCACCGCCGCGCAGTCCATCGTCAGCGAGGACCTCGAGCGCTTTCGGGACCGGCGGCTCAACTACCTCACGCTGGTCCTCGTGGCGCGACGCGGCTCCTTCGCGGATCGCGTCCGGGCCGGGGAGGGGGCGTGAGCGCTGTCGACAACCGCGTGAGTCCCGTTGGGACCGTGTTCTTCGTCGGGGCTGGTCCCGGCGACCCCGAGTTGATCACCGTGAAGGGCCGGCGCCTGCTCCAGGAGGCCGACTACGTGCTCTACACCGGCTCCCTCGTCCCCCGGGAGCTGGTGGAGGGCCTCGCCGCCGAGGTGGAGGACAGCAAGGGCCTCGACCTCGACCAGGTGATGGAGCGCCTCGTC
This sequence comes from Deltaproteobacteria bacterium, assembly GCA_015489145.1. Classification (GTDB taxonomy): domain Bacteria; phylum Myxococcota_A; class UBA796; order UBA796; family UBA2385; genus S143-5. The sequence continues at coordinate 561 of WGAH01000897.1, read as the reverse complement.
CCCCGGGCGCGGGCCGGGCAGCGCATCGTGCGCCTGCACACCGGCGACCCGTCGATCTTCGGCGCCGTGCAGGAGCAGCGGGCCCGCCTCGCCGCCGCCGGCATCCCCACCGCCGTCGTGCCCGGCGTGACCGCCGCGCTGGCCGCCGCCGCCGCGATCCAGGCGGAACTCACGCTGCCGGGCCTGGCGCAGACCGTCGTCTTCGCCCGCACCGAGGGGCGCACGCCGGTGCCCGAGGGCGAGAAGCTCGCCGACCTCGCCCGGCTGGGGAACGCCACCCTCTGCCTGTACCTCTCGGCCGCCCTCGCCGAAAAGGTCGCCCGGGAGCTGGTGGCGGGTGGGCGGCCCGCCGACACCCCCGTCGCCGTCGTGCAGTACGCCTCGATGCCCGACCGGGAGCGGGCGCTTCGCTGCACCCTCGCCGAGCTTCCCGATGCGATGCGCGCCGCCGGCATTCGCGCCCAAGCCGTCATCCTCGTGGGACCCGCCGTGGACCCCGCGCACGGCGAGGCCGTCGGGCGCTTCGACAGCCGCCTGTACGCCCGCGACTTCTCCCACCGC
>WGAH01000896.1 GCA_015489145.1 Deltaproteobacteria bacterium | reverse complement strand
GCCTACACTGTGCGCGACGCCAGCCCGCATCGCGTGGTGCCGCCGGGGGGAAGGGCCCTCGACTGCACCCCGGGATCGGCGACAGGAGGATTGCATGAACTACAACCGATTCACCGTGAAGGCCCGCGAGGCCATCGGGGACGCCCAGAACCTCGCCGGGCGCTACGGAAACCCCGAGATCCGCCCCGCCCACCTGCTGCTCACGCTGCTGACGCAGGAAAAGGGCGTCGTGGGCTCGCTGGTGCGCCACGTCGGCGTGCCCCTCGACCAGTTCCAGCGCGAGGCCGCCACCCTCGTCGACAAGCTGCCCAAGGTGAGCGGCGGCTCCCAGGCCCAGCTCTCGCGCCAACTCCGGGCGGTCTTCGACAAGGCCGACGCCCTCGCCCGCGAGCTCGGCGACTCCCACATCGCCAGCGAGACCCTCTTCGTGTCGATGGAGGCCGTCGACGACGGCCCCCGGCAGCTCTTCCACGACTTCGGCCTCACCCGCGAGCGCCTGCTCGAGGCGCTCAAGATGCTTCGCGGGGGCCAGACCGTGCAGGGCGAGGAGGCCGAGGACAGCTACGAGGCCCTCGACAAGTACACCCGCGACCTCACCGAGGACGCCCGCCAGGGCAAGATGGACCCGGTGATCGGCCGCGACGAGGAGATCCGCCGCACGCTGCAGGTGCTCAGCCGCCGGACCAAGAACAACCCGGTGCTCATCGGCGACCCGGGCGTGGGCAAGACCGCCATCGTCGAGGGCATCGCCCAGCGCATCGCCATGGGCGACGTGCCCGAGTCGCTCAAGGACAAGCGGCTCCTCGCCCTCGACCTCGCCGCCCTCATCGCCGGGGCCAAGTACCGCGGCGAGTTCGAGGAGCGCCTGAAGGCGCTGCTCAAGGAGGTCGAGGCCGCCGAGGGCAACATCATCCTGTTCATCGACGAGCTGCACACGATGGTCGGCGCCGGGAAGACCGAGGGCTCGATGGACGCCGGCAACATGCTCAAGCCGGCCCTGGCGCGCGGCGCCCTGCGCGCGATCGGCGCCACCACCGTCGACGAGTTCCGCAAGTACATCGAGAAGGACAAGGCTCTCGAGCGGCGCTTCCAGCCGATCTTCGTCGACGAGCCCACCGTCGAGGACACGGTGAGCATCCTCCGCGGGATCAAGGACCGCTACGAGGCCCACCACGGCATCAAGATCACCGACGACGCGATCATCGCCGCCGCGGTGATGAGCCACCGCTACATCAGCGACCGCCACCTGCCCGACAAGGCGATCGACCTCATCGACGAGGCCGCCAGCCGGCTTCGCATGGAGATCGAGAGCCTGCCGGCGCCCATCGACACGCTGGAGCGCAAGGTGCGGGCGATGAAGGTGGAGCTCCAGGCGCTCTCGCGGGAGACCGACAAGGCCACCGTCGAGCGGGCCGAGAAGCTGCGCGAGGACATCGCGGCCCTCGAGGAGCAGGCCAACGAGCTGCGCGCCCGCTGGCTCGCGGAGAAGGAGATCCTCGAGAGCATCCAGGAGAAGAAGCAGGAGGTCGAGGAGCTGACCCACCAGCTCGAGATCGCCGAGCGCCACGGCGACTACGCCGGCGCCAGCGAGATCAAGTACGGCCGCCTGCCGCAGCTCCAGAACGAGATCGGCGAGCTGCAGGCCCGCCTCGCCGAGCTGCAGGGCGAGGACGGCGGCATCCTGCGCGAGGTCGTCACCGAGGACGACATCGCCTCGGTCGTCAGCAAGTGGACGGGCATCCCGGTCACGAAGCTCAAGCAGTCCGAGCAGGAGCGGCTGCTCAAGATGGAGGACCGCCTCCACGAGCGGGTGATCGGCCAGCACGAGGCGATCGTCGCCGTCTCCGACGCGGTGCGCCGGGCCCGCGCCGGCCTGCAGGACCCGAACCGGCCCATCGGCAGCTTCATCTTCCTCGGCCCCACCGGCGTGGGCAAGACCGAGCTGGCCCGGGCCCTCGCGGAGTTCCTGTTCGACGACGAGAACAACCTGATCCGCATCGACATGTCGGAGTACCAGGAGAAGCACACCGTCTCCCGGCTCATCGGCTCGCCGCCGGGCTACGTCGGCCACGACGAGGGCGGCCAGCTCACCGAGGCGGTGCGGCGCAAGCCCTACTCCGTCGTGCTCTTCGACGAGTTCGAGAAGGCCCACCCCGAGGTCTTCAACGTGCTGCTCCAGCTCCTCGACGACGGCCGGCTCACCGACAGCAAGGGTCGCACGGTGGACTTCAAGAACACCGTGGTGATCATGACGAGCAACATCGGCTCGAAGAAGATCATCGACGCCGGCAAGGACCGCGAGCGCGCCGTGCGGGAGGTCCTCGAGGAGCTGCGGCGCAAGCTCAAGCCGGAGTTCATCAACCGCATCGACGAGGTGATCGTCTTCGACTCGCTCACCCGCGAGGACATGGACCACATCTTCGAGATCCAGCTCAAGCGGGTGCGGGCGCTCCTCGCCGACCGCCAGCTCGACATCGAGGTCACGCAGGCCGCCAAGGACGCCCTGTGCGACGCCGGCTTCGACCCGGACTACGGCGCGCGCCCGCTCAAGCGCGCCATCCAGCAGTACCTCCTCAACCCGATGGCCAAGGCCATCGTCGCCGGGGGCTACCAGCCGGGCGACACGATCCGGGTCGACCTCCAGCGCGACCCCGACAACCCCGACGATCCGGGGCACATGGTGTTCGAGCGCATCCCCGCGCCCGCCGAGGCCTGATCCCGGACAGCCCGGAGGGGAGCGCCGGCCGGTAGCATCCCTCCAGGGAACCGGGATCATGGCGCGACACCCCGACAGGGTCGAGGTCGAGGCGGCGCGGCTGCGGCGCCGCATGGTCGAGGAGCAGGTCCGCGCCCGGGGGATTCGGGACGAGGGCATCCTCGCGGCCATGCGGTCCGTGCCGCGCCACCGCTTCGTCCCCGGCGCTTCCCTCGAGGCCGCCTACGCCGACGCGCCCCAGCCCATCGGATCCGGGCAGACGATCAGCCAGCCCTACATCGTCGCCCGCCTGGTCCAGCTCGCGGGGGTGGGGCCCGGAGACCGCGTCCTCGACGTGGGCACGGGCAGCGGCTACCAGGCGGCGGTCCTCGCCGAGATTGTCGCGCCGAGCGACGCGCCCAGGGAGGTGTGGGGCCACGTGTGGACGATCGAGAGGGTCCCGGAGCTGGCCGAGTTCGCCAGGAGGAACCTGGAGCGCACCGGCTACTCTGACAGGGTCACGGTGGTGGTGGGAGACGGGACCCTGGGCCTGCCGGAGCACGCGCCCTACGATAGGATACTAGTAACCGCCGGGGCCCCGACGGTGCCGGAGCCCCTGGTGGAGCAGCTGGCCGCGCCGGGGAGGATGGTGATACCCGTGGGAGACTACCTCGACCAGTACCTGGTGGTGGTGGAGAAAGACGAGGAGGGACGCGTGGAGATGCGCCGCGACCTGCCGGTCAGGTTCGTGCCTCTAATAGGAAGATACGGTTGGCGCGGCTAGCCCCCCGGCCTGGGCCTGAAGCCTCCGTATGGCGTCGCCCGCGTAGACGTAGGCTAGTATGAGGGCGACGAGCTGTAGGATCCCGATAACTATCCCTACAAGGTAGAGTATGCCTACGGTCTTGAATCCGGAGGGTACGGGTAGCCCCTCCTTCTCTAGGTCGCCGAGGCGGAGGAAGAATATCCCCACGAGTATCTGGGCCACGAGCCCTAGAAGGCCGGCGAGGACTATGAGGGCGAAGCCGCCGGTGGGCGAGGCCAGGCTCGCAAGGGCCCCCAGGATTAGTAGGATAACCGCGACTATCGCGAGCTGTATCCCCGTCCTTAGGCCGGAGAGCCTCGAATCCGCAGCGGCGAAGCGGCCGCCGGCTCCGTAGAGTTTTATGAAGGAGTAGAGTAGTATTAGGGCGCCTATCAGGATGAGGGCTATGGTTGTGCCCGCCATCCCCACACCAGCGCCTGGGCCTAGGGGGAAAAGGTGGCCGGCCCCTATGAGGGGGATCACGCTGAGTAGGATTAGGATAAGGCCTATGAAGTAGTAGAGTAGGGCCGCCCTTAGCTCCTGGAATGCGTCTAGGAGTAGCCTGTTCCTGTCGAGCGTGGGCGTGTAGGCCAAGGACCCCACCCTAGTCGCCGTCCTCGCCGCCTACCGAGGGAATATATATTTTCTTACATGTTATTGCGTCTGTACCCTGGTAGGGCCATGTTCCCGCCGAGAGGCTCCCCGGCGGGGCCCTGGGTTAGTCTGTAGGCTAGGCGGCCCCCCACTATCGTGTAGTGGACCAGACCCTGGGCCTCCGCCATGAAGTGGGTGGGGAGCCGGTGCCTCGAGTGGGGGAAGCCCGTGTGCCTCCACTTCTCCCCCGGGTCTACGAGGATGAGGCTCGCCCTGTACCCGGGTTCTAGGAGGCCGTGCCTCACCCCGAGTATCTCCGCTGGCCTCCGGGAGGCCACGTCTAGTAGCCAGGGGAGGCCGTGGCCGTAGGCTGAGGCTAGGCGGTGGAGGAGCCAGGGCCATAGGCCTAGCCAGGGGTAGCCGGGCATGCATGTGAGGGGCTCCGTCTTCTCCCACCAGGCGTGGGGTGCGTGGTCGCTGGCGACGGCGTCTACCCGGCCCTCTAGGAGGGCGTGGAGGAGCCTCTGGGCCTCCACGCTGGGGCGGAGGGGCGGGTTGACCCGGTCCATGCAGGGGTCCCCGCGGGGCCCCGCGTGGTATACCAGGTGGTGGGGGGCCACGTCGACCGTGTAGCCGTGGCGCCTCGCCTCCCTAACCGTGTAGACTGTGGAGGCGTGAGTCACGTGCACACGGGCGCCGTCGAGGAGCGCGGCGGCTAGGTCTACGGCGAGGGGCTCGTGGTGGCAGGAGCGGTGTGCTGTCC
>WGAH01000895.1 GCA_015489145.1 Deltaproteobacteria bacterium | reverse complement strand
GCCTCGACGACTGGCCCCCGGCCCGCGAGGCCCTCCTCGCCACCGGCGATCCGGGCATCGCCGAGGCGGTCGGCCTCACCGAGGCCTGGCTGGAGGCCCGCGAGCGCCAGCTCCGCGAGCGCGACCGGCTGGCCGAGGCCCTGCCCGTCCCCGTGGTCGAGGTCGCCGCCCGGCCCACCCCGGACCTGCCGGCGGACGAGCTCGTCCCCATCGGCCGCCGCATCGTCGCCGCCTCCCTGCGCGAGGAGTCCCCGTGAGCGCCCGCGTCACCATCTGCTGCGGATCCGGAGGCGTCGGCAAGACCACGCTGAGCGCCGCCCTGGCGATTCGCCTCGCCCTGGCCGGCCGGAGGGTGGCGGTGCTCACCATCGACCCGGCCCGGCGCCTCGCCGACAGCCTCTCGATCGGCGCCTTCGGCAACGAGCCCCGCGCCGTGCCCCTCGAGCGCCTCGGCGACGCGAAGGGCGGCTCCCTGGACGCGATGATGCTCGACGCCAAGGCCACCTTCGACGGGCTCATCCGCCGCTTCGCCCCCGACGAGGCCACCGCCCAGCGGGTGCTCCGCAACCGCTACTACCAGTTCGCGAGCAGCCGCCTCGGCGGCGCCCACGAGTACATGGCGATGGAGAAGCTGCTGGAGCTGTGGCAGAGCGACGCCTACGACGAGGTCGTCGTCGACACCCCGCCCACGCGCCACGCCCTCGACTTCCTCCAGGCCCCCGACCGCCTGAGCCACCTCCTCGACCAGGGGGTGCTGAGGTGGCTGGTCATGCCCGCCACCAAGGGCGGCTGGCGGGCCATCGAGCTGGGCAGCGAGGCGGTGGCCCGGGTGCTCAAGCGGCTGCTCGGCCGGGGCACGGTCGGCGAGATCGCCGAGTTCTTCGAGTCCTTCCGCGACATGTGGGAGGACTTCCGCACCCGCTCCGACCGGGTCCACGCCCTGCTGCGCGACCCGGCCACCCGCTTCCTGCTGATCGCCGCGCCGGACGAGGCCGCCCGCACCGAGGCCCTGTTCTTCCTCGACGTGCTCGGCGATCGCGGCCTGCCCTTCGGCGGCTTCGTCGTCAACCGCGTGCTGCCGGCGCCGGCCCACGACCTCGACCGCGACCGCCTCCCCGAGGCCGGCCCCCTGCCCCCCGAGCGCTGGCGGGCCGTCCTCGACGGGGTGGTGGCGGCCCACGACCGCCGCCGGCGCGCCGCGGAGCTGCACGCCCGGGCCATCGCGGAGCTGCGCGCCGCCGGACCGCCCGACGCCCCCTGCTGGATCGTGCCCGACCAGGGCCGCGACCTGCACGCCTTCGAGGATCTCGCCCTGCTCCTCCCCCACCTGCCCGGCGCCGACTGAGGGCGATCGCCCCGGGGGATCAGCCGGAAGCCACCTCGTAGTGGACCGTGATCTTCGAGCCCCGCGGCGGCACCGCGTCGCCGTGGAAGTAGAGGATCCAGTACTCGTCGTCGTAGGTCCAGCCGTCGGTGGGGTCGGGCTCCACCGGCTCGTCGTCGACCGAGACCTCGATCGTCTCCTCGACGGCCGGCTCGCTGAGCTGGAAGCTGTCGAGCACCCCCGAGGCCTGCAGCCCGAGGTTCTCCATGATGCCGGAGAAGTCCTCCTCGCAAATCGAGCCCTGGATGCCGCCGAAGGCCGCGGCCATCGACAGGTAGCGGAAGCCCGGGACGGCGCCGTCGCAGCCGTCGGTGATCTTCGGCCCGACGATGGCGCTCACCAGGAGGCGGGCGCTGTCCGGGGCGAGGTCGGCCTCGTAGCGATCGATGAGGGAGCGGACGCTGACGAGCTGGTCGTCGTGGTCGTAGCAGGCCTGCCCGTCCGCGTAGCGGTCGAGACGCCCGTCGTCGGTGCAGTCGTTCTCGTCGGAGACGTAGATGATCGAGAGGGTGGCGTCGGGCCGCCGGAAGCCCTCGTTGGCGCCGCTCAGGCGCGGCTCGGTGAGCGCCTCGTAGGCCGCGCCGATGCCCTTCTCCCGGTCGGAGCCGTCGATGCCCACCTGCACCCGGTACTGGAAGAGCGTCTCGTAGTTGTCGGTGTCCGGGGTGATGTAGGGGGTGCCGCCGTCCGGGGCGACGAGGTCGCCGCGGTCGGGGTTGTCCGGGTCGAGGTCGGTGGTGACGATCCCGATGTGGAAGTCGAGGTTGGCGTCCTCGATGCTCGTGATGAACTCGCGGAAGCGCAGCGCCACCTCGGCCTGCTCGTCGGCCATCGACTGGCTGTTGTCGACCACCCAGAGGATGTCGACCTCGTTGGACGGCTCCTGGTAGAACACGTCGGTCTGCGTGCGCCGGACGACGTCGTTCTCGTTCTTGCAGCCAGCGGCCACGACCGCGGCGGCCAGCACCAGCATGCGCATGCCAGCTCCCTGGTTCGGTGCCCGCGCGGGCAGTGTAGCGCGGGCCCGAACGACCCGCGCGGCGGGGTCCGCCCGCGGACGGCGCCTACTTGCGGAAGTAGGCCTCCGAGATGCACAGGTCGTTGTACTCGGTGCCGCGGGAGACCTCGGTGAAGGTCACCCGCACGGTGCGGGTGGTGTGCGGCGGGAAGCTGACCACCTGCTCGACCATCGAGGGCTTGATCGCGACCTGCTCGGTGGAGCCGTCCGAGAACGTGAGGGTGGCGGCCTTCGCCCGGTTGCCCTTCATGAACATCTTGAAGCTGTAGGCGTTGCCGTTGCGGAGCACCAGCCGGCTGACCTCGGTGGGGCGCCCGAAGTCGAACTCCAGCCACTCCCCGGTGCCGTCGCCGTCCTTGTCGTTCTCGCACCACATGCTGTCGAGGAGGCCGTCGGCGACGTTGGCCGGCTCGTAGGTGCCGTCGTTGTCGGCCGGGTAGATCGAGCTGGCGTTGTAGCGCACCACCGGGATGTTCTCGTCGGGCTCCGAGTTGAGCACCTGCACCTCGCTCAGGCAGGTGTCGTTGAAGGTGGTGCCGTTGTAGACGCTCTTGATCTTGAGCTTGACGAAGGTGGTCTTCACCGGCTTGGAGAGCTTGATCACCTCGGGCTTGAACTCGTCGGCGAGGGTGAAGTGCTCCTTGCTGCCATCGGAGAACTCGACCTCGATCTCCTTGGCGCGGTTGTGGCGCTTCCAGAAGTCCCAGGTGTACCAGTTGCCGTTCCAGATGCGGATCGCGTCGACGGTCTGCTGGCCCTTCAGGTCGATGCGCACCCACGATCCGAGGCCGCTGCCCTCCTCGCCCTCGACCCAGACGGTGCCGGCCTTGCCGTCCACGATGTTCTTCACGTCGTAGCTCACGCCCTGGTCGGGGGCCTCGGTGGAGGAGGCGGCGGTGCCCGCGGGCTCGAGGACGCGGGCGAAGGCCGCGGGCGAGGCGAGGACGGCGAGGAGCAGGGCGACGAGACGCATGGACGACCTCCAGGACGGGACCCGCCGGTGCCGGGCGGGTCGCGAGCGACGGTGCGGGGCGGGAGCCGGACGCGCCCCGGCCCCATGTAATGCCCGAGTCGTGAGCGCGGTGCAAGGACCCCGGCGCCCGGGGCGGGATTCCCGGCGGCTCACAGGGTGGTCTGCCAGGCGACGCGCGCCCCGTTGAACCCGGGCAGGGAGCGGCACTGGCCGCCCGAGCAGCGGATGCCGGCCTTGTAGGCGCCGACGAAGGCCTTGAACTCGCTGCGCGCGGTGCGCCGCCAGATCACCTCGGCGGCGCCGTAGAGGTGCTCGCCGAGGTTGCCCTCGCCGCGGACCAGGGGGTTGTCGGTCCAGTCCTGGTACAGCACGAAGATCAGCTTCTCGCCGCGGTACCAGGAGAGGCTGTTCTCCATCTCCAGGTAATCCGCCTGGCCCTGGACGTTGTTGCCCCACCAGAAGCGCTTGCCCGACAAGGTGAGCTCGATGGCCTCGGTGCCGAAGACCGGGACGTGCAGCTCGCCGTCGAGGTGCGCCATGCGGTCGGCGCCCTCGGCCGGGTCGTCGCGGCGGTCCTCGCGAAAGCCGGTGGTGAGCTGGAGGTTGCGCTCGGCCTGGAACCACTGCACCCCGAGCAGCGCGTGGCCGATCGTCTCGGGGCTGCGGTTGAAGTGCAGGGAGCCCTCGACGTCGTCGTCGCGAAAGGCCGCCACGCTGGCCCAGGGCACGAGCACGCCGGGCTCGACGGCGTAGTCCACCCGCACCCGCGCCCCCCACAGGTCGTTGGAGTTGACGGTGGCCGAGGAGTCCTCGGTGATCACCCGCTCGTACTCCAGGGTGGGGACGTTGGCGATCTCCCAGCCCTCGGGGGTGGTGAAGGTGTTGATGCGCTCGGTGTCGCGGGTGCGCTTGGCCTCGACGAGCACGGTGGTGCGCCCCGGGTAGGCGGCGCCAGAGAGGTAGGCGGCGTAGCCGAGGAGCGGCGCCTCGCCGCCCGTCAGCTCGCTGGCCCGGTAGTCGAAGACGTCGCCCTCGGCGTACCAGTCCACCCCGGCCACCCCGGGGGCCTCGAGGCTGGCGCCGCCGGCCACCGCGTCGAGGGGCTCGAAGTAGCGCAGGGTGGCGGGCCGGTCCTCGGTGTCGGCGCGGCCGAAGCGGTAGGCCACCCCGTGCGCCTCGGCGTGGACGGGCCCCAGCCCGTAGGCGTCGAGGCGCAGGCCCGTCGCCATGTGGCGCGGGTCGGGGCCGATGAGGATGTTGGGCTGGTCCTGGCTGATGAGCTGGGTGTTGCTGAGGCCCGTCAGCGCCGTGAACTCCAGGTCGCCGGCCGAGAGCACGGCGCGGGCGCCGGTCAGCGAGGTGTCGACGTCGATGTCGGTGTTCTTGACGACGTTGAACACGATGCCGCGCCCGAAGCTCGCGTAGAAGTCGCCCACGGTGACCTCGGCGTGGCGCCACCGCTGCTGGGCGTAGAGCTTCTCGAGGTGGACGAGGGCGTCCTGCCACGGCGAGATCACCCCCGGCTCGTAGAGCTGCCAGGAGTGGTAGAGCTGCCCGTCGAGGACGTAGCGGTTGGCGAACAGGGCCACCTCGTCGAGCTGGGCGCCGGCGGTGAAGCCCCCCTTGGCGACCAGCGCGTTGAGCCGCCAGACCTGCTCGACGTAGTCGTGGATGTTGCGGTCCTCGAAGCCCTCGAGCTTCTCGGGCACGTGCCAGTAGCGGGCCTCGAAGTCGCTGTTGAGCTGCACGGTGCCCCCGGCCAGCGGGCCCGTCCCCCACAGGTCGAAGGCGCGGGCGGCCGGCGAGGCGGCGGCCGCCACCCCGAGGAACACGGGAAGAAGCGCGCGGTCCCCCCTCACGGAAGCACCGATCAGTCCGGCGTGCCGGCGAGGAGGGCCTCGATCTTCTCGCGGATCTCGACCTCGTCGCCGGGGGTGTAGCCCATGTGCACGTAGGCGATGCGCCCCTCGCGGTCGACGAGCACCGAGTAGGGCAGCGTCTTGGCCGGGTTGTACATGCTCACCACCTTCGTCTCCTTGTCGAGGAGCACCCGGAAGGTGTAGCCGTTGCGCTTGACGAGGGGCTTGACCGTGCTGGCGCTGCGGGCGTCGTCGGTGCTGATCGCCAGCACGACGAGGCCCTTGTCGCCCAGCTCCCGCTGGAGCTTGTCGAGCTGGGGCATCTCGACCTGGCAGGGCTGGCACCAGGTCGCCCAGAAATTGAGGAGCACGACCTTGCCGGCGTAGTCCGACAGGGAGACGGCGCGGTTGTCCACGTCGCGAAGGGAGAAGTCGGGGGCCTGCTCGCCGATGGCGCGGGCGCGGCCGCCGGAGAGCGCGAGGAGCAGCACGAGCAGCCAGCCGAGGAGGCGACCGGAGGCGACGAGGGGACGGATCATGGGGACTCCCGGGAAGGGCGGCCCGGCGGGGACCCCGGACCGGCGGACGAGGATAGCCCGGCGAGGGACCGGATGCAGGCGCCCCCCCGCGTTAGGGCCGGGACATGGCGGCAACCGGAGCCGGAACCCCGCCGACGGGCGGGCGCATCCTCGTGGTGGACGACGAGCCGAGCATCCGGGCGGTGCTCCGGGCCCACCTGCGCCGGGCCGGCCACGCCGTGCGGGTGGCCGCCTCCGGCGAGGAGGCGACGCGCCTGCTCGACGCCGAGCCCTGCGACCTCCTGATCACCGACCTCAAGATGCCGGGCATGGACGGCATGGCGCTGCTGCGCTGGTGCCAACGGCAGCACCCCGGCCTGCCCGTCGTGATCCTGACCGCCCACGGCACCGTGGACTCGGCCGTCGAGGCTCTCAAGCGCGGGGCCCGCGACTACATCACCAAGCCCTTCGACCTCGACGAGATGCTCCGCGTGGTCGAGCGCACCCTGCACCTCGGGCGGGTCGGCCGGGGCCACCTGCACGACCCGGCGGGGGAGCCCGCCATCCTCGGCCGCGACCCGGCGATCCGGCGGGTGCGCGCGCTGATCGACAAGGTGGCCGCCTCGCCGACACCGGTGCTGATCGCCGGCGAGAGCGGGACGGGCAAGGAGCTGGTGGCGCGGGCGCTGCACGCCCGCTCGACCCGCGCCGGCGCCCCCTTCATCCCCTTCGACTGCGCCGCGCTGCCGGCCGCCGACCTCGGCCCCGAGCTGTTCGGGCGGGCGCGGGGGGCCTGGCCCGGCTCGTCCAGCCCGCGGCCGGGCGCCCTCGAGCTCGCCGCCGGCGGCACCCTGTACCTCGCCGGCGTCGACGCCCTCCCCCCTCCCCTCCAGGCGCGCCTCCTCGCCGTGCTCCAGGAGGGGCGCTACCGGCGGACGGGGGGCATCCGGGAGCTGCGCGCCGAGGCCCGGGTGGTGGCCTCCACGGCTCGCGACCTCCAGCAGGCCGTCCGCGCCGGCGCTTTTCGCGAGGAGCTCTACTACCGCCTCGCGGTGATCCGCGTCGACCTGCCTCCCCTGCGCGAGCGCGCGGGCGACATCGAGATCCTCGTGGACCACTTCGCCGACCGCTTCGCGCGGCGCCTCGGCCGGCGGGTGCGGGGCCTCACCCCCGAGGCGCGGGCCGCGCTGCTCGCCCATCCCTGGCCCGGCAACATCCGCGAACTCGAGCAGGTGATCGAGCGCGCCGTGCTCCTCGCCGAGGGCGACCGCATCGACCGCGACGCCCTCGGCGGCCTCGGCGAGGCGGGCGCGGAGCCCCCTCCCCCGCCCGCCGACGAGCAGCTCGGCCTCAAGGAGTACGTGCGCGTCCACACGATGCGCCTCGAGCGCCGCCGCATCGCCCGGGCGCTGGCCGAGGCCGGCGGCAACGTCACCCACGCCGCGCGCCGCCTCGGCATCAGCCGCAAGAGCCTCCAGGTCAAGATGAAGGAGTACGGCCTGCGCCGCGCCCGGCCCCCCGGAAGCGACGACGGGAGCCCCCCGACTTGACCGTCCCGGCCCCGCCGCGTAGGCTTCGCGCCGAGGTTGGACCGACCATGCTGATCGTACTCCTGTCGCTCGCCGCGCTCCCCGCCCACGCCGCCGAAGTGACCGACCTGCCCCCGATGCTGCGGGGCGACGTCGAGGTTCGCTTCGACCTCTCCGTCGAGGACGCCCGCCTGGTCGAATCCGGCGAGACGGTGGGCAAGCGGCGCATCGCCGACAACCAGCTCGTCTACGCCGGCACCCTGTCGGTCTACGACGGCCTCGCGCTGTTCTTCGAGCTGCCCCACGGCGTCGGCACCAACGTCTCCTTCGGCGACGCCCGCGAGATGGTCGTCGACGCCGACTTCGGCGCCGGCAAGGAGGCCGGCACCATGCTCGGCTCCGACCCCATCGAGGACCCGCCCGTCGTCCAGGGCTCGGGCCTCGAGGGCACCTGGGTGGGCATTCGCGGCGCCCCCTTCAGCCGCGACCTGTTCCCGCGCCAGCACGACAGCACGAGCTGGCTGCTCGAGCTCGGCTACCGCTTCAAGGACAAGTCCAACTTCTGGACGGTCAACGACGCCGGCAAGCGCGGCGCCGGGCCCGGGGCGCCGGCCTTCCGCTTCCACGGGGCGTGGTCCACCCGCTACCGGGCCAGCCAGCCCTACGTCACCACCACCCTGGTCCGCACCGGGCGCATCACCACCGACGTGGCCGACGCCAGCGGCCAGACCACCGCCACCGGCCTCGTGCTCCGCCCGGCGAGCAGCGCCGACCTCGGGGTCGGCAGCGAGCTCGTCGCCGGCACCTACGGCGAGGGGCCCTCGGCGGGGCAGGTCGGCATCGATTGCCGCCTGCACTTCGGCTACGTCTCCTGGCAGGACATCCCGAGCGGGCTGTACCTGCCCAGCGTCCTCGACCTCACCACCTCCCAGGCCGCCACCGAGTCCGAGTACGCCTACGTCCGCGGCGGCCTCGGGGTGAACTGGCGCATCGTCGAGTACGTGCAGCTCAACCTCGGCGGCGACGTGGGCACCTCCTCGCCGCGGCGCATCGAGCACGCCTACCCGGTCTACACCGGCATGGGCACCCTCGACTGGCAGGTCCACGCGCTGCTGCGCTTCCGCGCCCGCGACCCGCTGTTCGACTGAGCCCCGCGGCCCTCAGCCGGCGTCGAAGGCGTCGTCGATCCAGGTGATGCGCGCATCCTGGAGGGGACGCCCCGGCTCGAGCTCGAGGAGCACGACCAGGAAGGCGGCCTCCTCCACCGGAGCCGGGTGATCCGCGAGGAAGGCGCGAGCCGCCCGGCTGAGCCGCGCGCGCTTGGCCGGGCCGATCGCGTCGAGGCCCAGCGGGTCCTCGGCGTCGCGCAGCTTCACCTCGACGAAGCGCAGCGCGCCACCCCGGGACACCACCACGTCCAGCTCGCCGCCCGCGCCGCGCCAGTTGCGCGCGAGCACGCGCCAGCCCTCGGCCTCGAGGAGGGCTGCCACGTGGGCCTCGGCCCGGGCGCCCCGTTCGAGGGCCGCCCGGCGCCGGTCGGCATCGTCCGCCATCTACTTGCGGGGCTGGCGGATCTCCTTGAGGCGGGCCGCCTTGCCGCGGCGGCTGCGGAGGTAGTAGAGCTTGGCCCGGCGCACCTTGTTGCGGCGGCGGACCTCGATCTTCTCGAGCCACGGGCTGTGGAGCGGGAAGATGCGCTCGACGCCGACGCCGAAGGAGACCTTCCGCACCGTGAAGGTGGTGCGGGGGCCGCCGCGCCGGATGCGGATGACGGTGCCCTCGAAGACCTGGATGCGGCTCTTCTCACCCTCGGTGATGCGGACGTGGACGCGCACCAGGTCGCCCGGGCGCAGCTTCACGTCGTGGGTCTTCGGGTAGAGGTCCTGTTCGAGTTCGGCGATGTTGACCATGGATTCCTCGAAGGCTGCGAGACGGGGCGGCCCGGCGGGGGCGGACCGCAAGCCGGTCGCTTGTAGCGGTGCGCCGCCCCCTTGTCAAGGCGGGAGCGGCGGGTTCGGGGGCGCCTACTCCTCGGCCGGCGCCGGCGGCCCGGCGAGGCGGTCGGGGCGCACCCTCCGGGTGAGGGCCAGGGCCCGCTCGCGGCGCCAGGCGGCGATGCGGGCGTGGTGGCCGCTGAGCAGCACCTCGGGCACCGACCAGCCCCGCCAGGTGGCGGGCCGGGTGTAGCAGGGGGCCTCGAGCAGGCGCGGGTCGTCGCCGGAAAACGACTCCTCGGCGAGGCTGTCGGGGTTGCCGAGCACCCCGGGCACCAGCCGCGCCACCGCGTCGAGGACGACGAGGGCGGCGAGCTCGCCGCCGGTGAGCACGTAGTCGCCGATCGACAGCGCCTCGTCGACGAGGTGCTCTCGCACGCGGCCGTCCACCCCCTCGTAGTGCCCGCACACCAGCACCAG
This sequence comes from Deltaproteobacteria bacterium, assembly GCA_015489145.1. Classification (GTDB taxonomy): domain Bacteria; phylum Myxococcota_A; class UBA796; order UBA796; family UBA2385; genus S143-5. Next base: position 10,151 of record WGAH01000895.1, on the reverse strand, counting down.
GTGGGGCACCGCCGCGAGGCGCCGGGCGGCGGCCTGGTCGAAGCGGGCCCCGGCCGGGTCCATGAGGACGACGCGGCTGTCCGGGCGGCGCACCGCGGCGATGGCGGCGTCGAGCACGTCCACGCGCATCACCATGCCGCTGCCGCCGCCGTAGGGGGTGTCGTCGACGACCCGGTGGCGGCCGATGCCGTGCGCGCGAATGTCGTGGACCCCCACCTCGAGGCGGCCGGCGGCGAGGGCCCGGCCGAGGATGCTGTGCTCCAGCGGGCCCCGCACCATGTCCGGGAACAGGGTGAGCACGTCGAAGCGCATCAGGGGCCGTCCTCGGCGAGGCGATCCGCCAGGACCTCGATGGTGCCGGCGTCCAGGTCGACCTTCCGCACGGTGTCCCGGAGCAGCGGCAGGTAGAGGCGACGGCGGCCGGCGCGGATCACCCACACCTCGACCTCGGCGGTGTCGTGGATCTCCGCGAGGCGCCCGAGGGCGCGCCCCTCCGGGTCGCGCACCTCCAGCCCGAGGAGGTCGTGGCGGTACCAGCTCCCCTCCTCCGCCGGGGGCAGCGCCGCGCGGTCGACGACGATCTCCCAGCCCATGAGCGCCCGCGCCGCCTCCGGGTCGGCCACGCCGTCGAGGCGCCCGAGCACCCGCCGACCGGCCCCCGGCCGCGTGCTCAGGCGCGCGGCCCGCCGCTCGCCCTCCGGGCCGACGAGCACCACGTCCCGCGGCTCGGCGAGGAAGTCGGAGTCGCGGTTGTAGACGAACAGGCGCACCTCGCCCCGGAGGCCGAAGACCCCGGCCACCCGGCCGAGGCGGACGTCGGAGTCGCGAAAGCGACCGCCGCCCGCCACCGCCTATTCCTCGGCGCCGTCGGCTTCCGGCTCGATGAGGTCGAGGACGGGCTTGCGCGGCCCGCCGGCCACCGCGAGGAGCTGCTGCAGCGCCTTGAGGTGCTTGCCCTTGGGCCCCCGCACGGCGTCGAGGTCGTCGGGGTGGACGCGCAGCTCGTAGATCACCGACGCCGTGCCCTCGACGGCGGCGACCCGCACCTCGTCGGGGTGGGCCACCAGCGGCGTGACGACGTGGCGGACGAGGCCGGCGATGTCCTCAGCCAACGGGCTGCTCCTCGGCGCGGACGCGCTCGATGAGGCTGGCGACCGTGTCCGAGGGGCTGGCGCCGACGCCGAGCCAGTAGTCGACCCGCTCGAGGTCGAGCTTGATGTCGGCCGGGTCCTTCATCGGGTCGTAGTAGCCGAGCACCTCGATGTGGCGCCCGTCCCGGGGGGCCCGGGAGTCGGCGGCGACGACGCGGTAGAAGGGGCGCTTCTTGCGACCCATGCGGGTCAGGCGGAGACGAACCATGATGCTACTCCAGGAGCGATGACGGGCCCTATTACACGACCGGCGGGGCGGCGTCAAACCGGCCCTCAGCGTGCCGATGCGCCGCCGAGGAGGAGGTAGACCGCGCCCGCGCCCCCCGAGGCGCCGGGCGCGCCGACGAGGAGGTCATCCACCCCGGAACCGTCGGCGTCGCCGATGCCCAGGACGGCGCTGCCGGCGCCGTCCCCGGCGGCCACCCCCTCGAAGGCGGGGCCGGCGGCCTCGTCGAGGGAGAGGAAGCCGGTGAGCGGGCCGTAGACCAGCCGGGCGAGCCCGCGGCCATCGCCGCCGGCGGCGCCCGGGGCCCCGGCGATCCAGTCGGGCTCCCCGTCGCCGTTCGCGTCGCCGGCGGCGGCGACGGCGGCGCCGAAGCGGTCGCCCGCCGCCCCGCCCGCGACCCCGGCGGCGGCGTCGGCCAGCTCGCCGTTCGCGCTCAGCGGGCCCGTCCAGGCGAACACCGCCCCCTGGTCGGCGGCGTCGGTCTCCAACCCCGGCGCGCCCACCAGGAGGTCGTCGGTGCCGTCGCCGTCGAGGTCGCCCACGGCCAGGGCGGCGCCGGCCTCGGCGCCGGCCTCGCCCACCAGCCACGATTCCGCCGCCCAGGCCCCGGCCGAGACGGGTCCCAGGAGCACGAGGACCGCCCCGGCGTCCAGGCCGCCGCGGGCGTCGGCGGGCGCCCCGACCGCGGCATCGGCGACGCCGTCGCCGTCGAGGTCCGCCGCGAGGGCCACCGCCGCCCCGAGGCGGGAGCCCTCGACCCCCTCGGCCTCCGCGAGGGGCTCGGCGCCGGTGAGCGGCCCGGCCTCCAGGAAGGCGCGGTCCTCGCCGGGAACCCCCACCAGCAGGTCGGCGAGGCCGTCGCCGTCGGCGTCCGCCGCCGCCAGCCCGCCGCCGCCGGCGAGGGTCGCGTCCGCCCCGGCGACGTCGATCGCCCCCGAGACCGGACCGAGGAGGATCCAGGCATCCTCGTCGCCTCCGAGGGCGAGGTCCGCGAAGCCGTCGCCGTCCACGTCGGCCCCGGCCAGCGCCGTCCCCAGTCCCCGTCCGCCCTCGGCGTCGGCGACGGTGGCTGCCGGCGCCAGGTCCGCGCCGGGGCCGGAGAGGGGCCCCCGCACCAGCCAGGCGGCGCCGGCGCCCCCGAACAGCAGGTCGTCCACCCCGTCGCCGTCCACGTCGCCGGCGCGGGCCAGCGCCCCGCCGAGGCCGCCCTCCCCGGTCGCCGAGCCCTGGGCGCAGTCGAGGCCGGCGTCCTCGACGGCGGTGGGCGGGCCGTCCCAGCCGTCGCAGTCGCTGTCCACGCCGTCGCCGCAGCTCTCCTCCGCGTCGGGATGCACGGCCGGATCGGCGTCGTCGCAGTCCCCCTCCTCCGTGACGTAGCCGGTGGGCACCTCGCAGGCGGCGATCGGCGCGTCCGGGTCGCCGTAGCCGTCCCCGTCGGCGTCGGGCCAGGCCGTGCGCGCGTCGAGGAGGGAGTCGTCGTCGAGGTCCACCAGGCCGTCGCAATCGTTGTCGGCGCCGTCGCACACCTCGTAGGCCCCGGGGTGGGCGTCGGGGTCGCGGTCGTCGCAGTCGCCGGCCACCTCGGCGGTGTTCGGCGGCTGCTCGCAACCGTCGGCGGACTGGTCCTCCACCCCGTAGCCGTCGCCGTCGCTGTCGACGTACCAGGTGGTGTAGCCGGTGATGTCGGCGTCCTCGATGTCGACCTCGCCGTCGCAGTCGTCGTCCACCCCGTTGCAGACCTCGGCGGCGCCGGGGTGCACGGCCGGGTCGGCGTCGTCGCAGTCCACCTCCTCCGTGTAGCCGTCGCCGTCGCCGTCGCGGGGCGGCGCGGCGCTGTCGTCGCCCTTGCCCCCGCCGCAGCCCGCGACCGCCAGGCCCAGCCCGGCCAACCAGGGAAACACGCGCATGGGCACCTCCGGGCGGTCGCGCCGCCGACTCGCTACTCGCCGCCTCCGTGGCGGTCGAGCCACCGCACCAGGGGGCGGAAGTATTCCACCATCGGCCGGGTGGTCAGGTCCGATCCCGTCGCCTCGCGCAGCACGACCCGCCAGTCCTCGGTTCCGCCCTTCTCGAGGATGCCCCGCAGCCAGGTGCCGATTTCCGGGTGGTCGGCGAGGCGCGGCGAGCCCCGGCGCAGCCAGGTGTCGGCGACGTGCTGGTAGAGCTGGTACTTCAGCACCGTGGCGATGGTGTAGTCGTAGTAGGCGGCCGGGTCGTCGACGAGGTGCGTCTTGGTGCAGGCGTCGCACAGCGCCGGGTCGGCGGCGCGCTCGGGCGTCGGCGGCACGACGCCCTGCAGCTCGCCGACGATCTCCCACCAGCGCGACTGCCAGCGATCCGGCGGCAGGTCCTTTTCGTAGAGCTCGTACTCGAAGCGGGAGACCGCCACGCTGAAGGGCAGGAAGGCCACGGTCTGCACCAGGGCCTCGTCGAGGAGCGCGGCCGTGCGGTCCTGGCGGCGCGGCACCGGCAGGCCCCGCTCGCGCAGGTAGGCCGGGCGGCCGGCGAGCATGGCGGCGAACTCGCCGATGCCCTCGTGGAAGGCCCGGTTGGCGCCCCGGCGCAGCACCATCGGCACCTCGGGGCGGCTGTAGGACAGGAAGTAGTAGACGTGGCCGAGCTCGTGGTGGGCGGTGAACCAGGTGTCGGCGTCGGAACGCGCGTTCATCAGCACCCGCACGTCGCGGTCGAGGTCGACGTGCCAGGCGCTCGCGTGGGTGTTCTTGCGGCGATCCCCGTCGGCCGGGGCCGGGTAGAGGTCGCTCTTCTCCCAGAAGCTCGCCGGCAGGGGCTCGAAGCCGAGGTCCACGTAGAAGGCCTCGGCGTCGCGGACGATGCGCTCGGCCCCCCGGTCGGCGAACAGCGCGTCGAGGTCCATCGACGGCACCAGGCCGCCCCATTCCTGCGCCCAGCGGTTGTCGAACCAGTGGGCCGGGATGCCCTCCTCGGGCACCGGCTGCCCGTAGCGCTCGGCGAGCCTGCGCGCCGTCCAGCGGTGGAGCGGGGCGTAGACCGGCTGCATGTCGGCGACGAAGCCGTCGAGCATCGCCATCATCTCGTCGGCCGTCATGCCGTAGGGGGCGACCTGCAGCGCGAAGAAGGAGCTGTAGCCCATCGCCCGCGCCACCTCGTTGCGGAGGTCGCGCAGCTCGACGAGGCCCGGCTTGATCGCGCGCCCCTCCTCCTTGCCGGCCCGCCAGATCGCCAGGCGGCGGTCGAGGTCGCGCTCGCCGGCCATGCGGGCGTCGAGGTCCACGGCGGTCAGCGGCTCGGGGCAGGAGCCGTCGGCGGCGCGGTCGACGCAGTAGACGAAGCCGTCCTGCACGCTGGCCAGGGCGCTCTCGGCGGCGACCCGCCGGGCGACGAGGTCCGGCCGGTCGCCCGGGGCGTCGCCGGCCTCGAACAGCACCTGCCGGAGCTGCCGCACCTGGAGGGGATCGAGGGCGTCGGCGCGGTCGAGGAGCGCCCGGGCCTTCGCCACCACCGCCGGCGCGCCGACGAAGGCCATCCAGGCCTGGTCGGCCCCGGTGCGAAGCCCCTCGTTCAGCGGCTTCACGTCGGTGGAAGCCCGCCAGTTCGCCTCGCTGGAGACGGTGGCGAGGGATCGGTACATCGAGTTGTAGACGTCGAGGAAGGCCGCCGCCTCCGCCCGGATCCCGTCGGCCGGGCCCGGAGCCGTCGCGCCGTCGTCCGCCACCGCCGCCTCCTCGGCCGCCATCGCCAGGGCCGCCATCAGGATGAGCTTCACGTAGACCTCCTGCCGGGCGCCGGGCGCCCGCCCGCGCCGGTCAGAGCGGGATGTTGCCGTGCTTGCGCGGCGGGTTGCGGTCGCGCTTGCCCTCGAGGGAGTCGAAGGCCTCGACCAGCCGGGCGCGGGTGGTGCGCGGCCGGATGATCTCGTCGATGTAGCCGAGCTCCGCCGCCCGGTAGGGGTTGGCGAACTTGTCGCGGTACTCGGCGACGAGCTCGCGGCGGCGCGCCTCCGGGTCGTCGGCGGCGGCCAGCTCCTTGCGGAAGATGATGTTGACCGCGCCCTCCGAGCCCATCACCGCGATCTCGGCGGTGGGCCAGGCGAAGTTGAGGTCGGAGCGGATGTGCTTGGAGTTCATCACGCAGTAGGCGCCGCCGTAGGCCTTGCGGGCGATGAGGGTCACCCGGGGCACCGTCGCCTCGGCGAAGGCGTAGAGCAGCTTGGCGCCGTGCTTGATGATGCCGCCGTGCTCCTGGTCGACCCCGGGCAGGAAGCCCGGCACGTCCTCGATGCAGAGCAGCGGGATGTTGAAGGCGTCGCAGAAGCGCACGAAGCGCGCGCCCTTCAGCGAGGCGCCGATGTCGAGGACGCCGGCGAGGTGGGCCGGCTGGTTGGCGACCACCCCCACGCTGCGCCCGCCGAGCCGCAGGAAGCCGACCACCATGTTGGGCGCGTAGTCCTCCTGCACCTCGAGGAAGCGCCCCTCGTCCGCGACGGCGCGGATCAGCTCCTTGACGTCGTAGGGCTTGTTGGGGTTGGTCGGGACCAGCTCGTCGAGCTCGGGGCAGGCGCGGTCGACCGGGTCCCCGGTCTCGCGGCGCGGCGGCTCCTCCATGTTGTTCTGCGGGATGTAGCCGAGCAGCTCGCGCAGCAGCGCCAGGGCGGCCGCGTCGTCGGGCACGCTGAAGTGCGAGACGCCGCTGAGCGCCCCGTGGGCGTCGGCGCCGCCGAGCTCCTCCTTGGTGACCTCCTCGTGGGTGACCGTGCGGATCACCTCGGGGCCGGTGATGAACATGTAGGAGCTCTGGCGCACCATCACGATGAAGTCGGTGATCGCCGGGCTGTAGACGGCGCCGCCGGCGCAGGGGCCCATGATCGCGCTGAGCTGCGGCACCACCCCGCTGGCCAGGGTGTTGCGGAGGAAGATGTCGGCGTAGCCGCCGAGGCTGACGACGCCTTCCTGGATGCGCGCCCCGCCGGAGTCGTTCAGGCCGATGATCGGCGCCCCGTTGCGCATGGCGAGGTCCATGATCTTGACGATCTTGCGCGCGTAGGCCCCGGAGAGGGACCCGCCGAAGACGGTGAAGTCCTGGGCGAAGACGTAGACCAGGCGCCCGTCGATGCGACCGTAGCCGGTGACCACGCCGTCGCCGAGGACCTTCTTGTCGGCCATGCCGAAGTCCTGGCAGTCGTGGACGACGAAGCGGTCGAGCTCCCGGAAGGTGCCCGGGTCGAGCAGCAGGTCGATGCGCTCCCGGGCGGTGAGCTTGCCGCGGGCGTGCTGGCGCTCGACGGCCTTGGGGCCGCCGCCACGGAGCGCCGCCTGGTTCATCGCCTCGAGGCGGGCTTCGAGTTCCTCGCGCGTCGGGTACGTCGCGCCCGCCGGCGCTTCGCTGCGTTCGGTGGTCAAGGGCTCCTCCGCGGGCAGGGGGTCCCGGCCCGCCTATCACGACGGCCGGGGGTGAGCGGCGGCGGCCGTCGCCCCGGCTCCGCGGCCGCCTCTCCGAGAAGGCCTCGGGGCCCCGCCTTGTGGACAAGGGGCCGGGCAAGGTACACCATGGGGGTTCCACCTCGGGAGACTCCATGCTGTCCCCTCGCGTCCGCCTGCCCGGCCTGCTCCTCCTGCTCTCCGCCGTCGGCTGCAACCGCCCCGACGGCAAGACCCAGCCGAAGGTCCCCGACGACACCGGGGGCGGCGGGGACGGCGGGGGCGAGGTCGTCTACGAGGAGGGCTGCATCACGGTGGACGGCGAGGGCGGCTACGCCTGGATCAACGACGCCATCGCGGTGGCCGACGAGGGCAGCACCATCGAGCTGTGCGCCGGGGACGCCCACGAGGAGGCCGTGGTCGTCGACAAGGCGGTGTCGATCGTCGGCCCGGGCGCCGACGCCTTCCTGCTCGTGGCCCCGACCAACGAGGCCGGCGTGGAGATCACGGCGAGCGGCGCCAGCCTGAGCGGCATCGCCATCGAGTCGACGCGCGCCGGCGTCGAGGTCGCCGAGGCCACCGGCGTGACCCTCTCCGACCTCGACGTGAGCGACGCCGGCACCTGGGGCATTCGCGCCACCGACGCCGAGGACCTGGCGATCGCCGGCTGCGCGCTGTCCGGCAACGGCTACGGCGGCGTGCGGGTCGACGGCGGCTCGGCCACCATCACCGACTCCACGATCACCGACAACACCGCCTACGGCGTGCTGCTCACCGGCGGCGCCGAGGTCGCCCTCGACGGCAACACCGTCGGCGGAACCCTGTCCACCGGCAACGAGGACGTGGCCGACGGCGTCGGGCTGCGGGTCGAGGACTCCGCCGTCGCCCACACCACCGGCAACAGCTTCAGCGGCGACGCGCTGGTGGGGGTGATGGCCGAGATGGGCGACCTCGACATGAGCGGGGACACGGTGGAGGCCGTCCCCTACGGCGTCGTCGCCTTCTACGGCGAGGCGGTCCTCGCCGACCTCACCGTGACCGACGCCGCCTACCAGGGGGTGTGGGTGGTGAGCCAGGAGCCGGTCAGCCTCGCCGGCCTCGACGTGAGCGCGGATCCCGAGACCTCGGCGGACCTGCCCTACGACGAGTGGGGTTCCTCCGGCATCTCGGGCACCGGCGTCGCCGTGATCGCCGCCGAGGCCGACCTCAGCGACGTCGCCGTGCGCGGCTACAACGACTGCGGCATCCTGCTGAGCCCCTACGAGGACAGCGGCACGGCCACCGTCGACGGGGCCGTCATCGAGAACACGGGCCGCTACGGCATCTACGTCGAGTACATGGACGCGACCATCACCGGCTCCAGCATCGACGGGGTGCGCGACCCGGACGACGTGGACGACACCGACTGCTACTACGTCAACTACATCGCCGGCCTGTACGGGGTCTACGCCGACATCACCTGGGAGGGCGGCACGATCACCGACAGCGAGGGCTGGGGAGCCTCGGGGGTCTACAGCAGCCTGCTGCTCGAGGACTCGACCTTCTCCGGCGGCGAGTGCGCCGGCGTGGTCACCTACGAGTCCTCGCTCGTCGCCACCGGCGACACCTTCACCGCCGCCCCGCCCTACGGCAGCATCTACAGCCTCTACAGCTCCGGCGACGTGCTGAGCGGCAACACCTTCACCGACAACCAGTTCATCGGCGACAGCGTCCAGACCTACGGCGACCTCGAGACCGACGGCTACACCTACTCGTGGACCTACCACGACCCGCCGAGCCTCATCGACGTCTTCGCCTACGACTCCGACGGCCTGGAGCTCACCGGCAACACCTTCGAGCACGGCGACGCCAGCCTCGTGCTCTACGCGGTGGACGCCACCCTCACCGACAACACCTGGACGGACTACCGCGCCGACGTGATCACCGCGTCGACGGGCACGACCGCCTCGGGCGAGGACAAGCCCACCACCCTCGAGATGAGCGACAACACCTTCGAGGGCTTCGACGGCAACGGCATCTATTGCTACGGATCCGAGATCGTCATGGACGGGACGCGCTTCTCGGACAGCGGCACCTACGTCACCACCTACGACTACAGCTACGAGGACAGCAGCGGCTACACCTACAGCTACTCCGTCGACTCCGAGACCACCTACAGCGCGCTCTACTTCAACGGCTGCACCGTGGACGCCATCGACACGACGATGACGGACCTCGCCGGCCGGGCGATCTACCTCTACAGCTACAGCTTCGACGGGAGCTACCTGTTCGACACCCTCGACATCGCGCGCACCGGCACCAGCGACAGCGCCTGGTACAGCGCCGTGTCCTACACCGGCTACTACGGCGCCACCTCGCTGGAGCTGACGAACGCGACGATCACCGACAGCGCGCCCCGCAGCGCCATCGAGCTCGAGCCGGTGGACTACGACGGCAGCAGCTACGACGCCACCGTCGAGCTGGTGGCCGAGGACCTGGCCATCGACACCGCCAGCGAGCACGGCGTGGCCCTGGTGGGTTCCCGGGTGAGCGCCTCCCTGTCGCGGGTGAGCGTGAGCGGGGCCGGGAGCTACGGCATCTACGCCGAGGACGCCGCCGTCACCATCGACGAGGCCACCGTCGAGGGCGCCGGCGAGTCCGGCATCTACCTGTCCGGCACCACCGGCAGCGTGACGAACACCACCGCCACCGGCAACGGCGCCTACGGCATGGAGTGCGACGCCGCCGAGCTCGACGCCTGCGACGGCAACGACCTCTCGGGCAACGCCGCCGGCGAGCAGACCGGCTGCGACGAGAGCTGCGGGACCGAGGCGAACCCGGGCGGGTAGCGCACGCGCCCGGAAGTTGAGGCGCCGGCGGGCCGGCTCAGGGCCAGCGCGCCACGACGCGCCCGCCGTCGCGGATCTCGAGGGCGGCGGGTCTTGGGGCCAGGAGGCCCTGCAGGCGGACCTGCCCGTCCCGGCGCCATTCCCAGGCGACGGCGCCGGCGGGCGCCGCGCCGGTCCAGCTTCCCCGTTGCCCGGGCTTCCAGGCGGCGACGAAGCGGTCGCCGAGGGGACCGGCCCACGGCGCCTCCACGCCGCCGAGGTCCCGCGAGGGCAGGAACCAGCCGGCCCAGGGCGGCGGGGGCTCGCCGGCGGCCTCGCCCAGCGCCACGACCTCGACCGTCCACGGGCCCACCGTGGCGCGGCTGTCCGGGGCCGCCACCGTCCAGGGCCCGACCGCGTGGGCGCCGGGCGCCAGGGCGCGCCAGCTCGTCTCCAGGCGCCGCCGCTCGAACACGCCGTCGTCCCCCGAAACCACGTCCTCGACCAGGCGCACGAGGGCCAGTCCCGGGGGCGCGGCCCCGGACAGGGACAGGGACTGCCCGCGTGG
>WGAH01000894.1 GCA_015489145.1 Deltaproteobacteria bacterium | reverse complement strand
GACGGCGCGGGTCCCGGGCATCTACGACCCCCGGCTCCCGGACGAGACCCTGCGCGTGAGCACCGAGGAAGCGCTGGACATGACCCGCCGCCTCGCCCGCGAGGATTCCCTCCTCCCGGGCGAGGCGGCGGGTCATGTCCAGCGCTTCCTCGGTGCTCACGCGCAGGGTCTCGTCCGGGAGCCGGGGGTCGTAGATGCCCGGGACCCGCGCCGTCGCCATGTGCTTCATGCCCACGACGCCGTGGTCGGCCCGGTCCGGCTGCACGGCGACGCAGCGCACCGCCGGCGAGACGGAGCGCAGGAAGCGGGTGACGCCGGTGAAGGTGCCGCTCGTGCCGAGGACCGCCACCCAGCGGGTCACCCGGCCGCCGGTGTCCCGCCAGATCTCGGGGCCGGTGGTGCGGAAGTGGGCCTGCCAGTTGGCGTCGTTGTCGTACTGGTTGAGCCACACCGCCTCCGGGTCGGCCTCGGCCAGCTCGCGGGCGCGGGCGATGGCGGCGTCGGCACCGCCGGCCGGGTCGGTGAGGACCAGCTCGGCGCCGTAGGCCCGCAGCGTGCGCTTGCGCTCCTCGGTGGCGTCGGCGGGCAGGCAGAGGGTGAGCCGGTAGCCCCGGGCGGCGGCGATCATCGCGTAGGCGATGCCCGTGTTGCCCGAGGAGGCGTCGAGGATGCGGCCGCCGGGGCGCAGGAGGCCGCGCCGCTCGGCGTCGAGGACCATCGAGAGGGCCGCCCGGTCCTTGACCGAGCCGCCGGGGTTGAAGCGTTCGAGCTTGACGTGGACCTCGACCCCCTCGGGCAGGTCGGCGGTCAGCCGGCGCAGGCGCACCAGCGGGGTGTCGCCGACGCGACCGAGGAGACCGTCGAGGCGAGGGGCGGTGGCCGAGCGGGGGGCGTGGGCGAGCGACAAGTCCTACCTCGCGTGTCGGTATTCATAGCCTACCGATCGGGTGGGAGTTGTCGAGCTATTTTTTTGCGCGGGGCCGCCCGCCCGGGGCCACCGGTCGGAGATGCGACACGATTCACGAGGCGTAACGCTGGCTCACGCGAATCGCGCGGCCCGGATGGCTCACGCCGGCTCGCCCCCGGCCCCGCGGCCCCCGGCGAGGCGCTCGGCGGCGGCCAGCAGCTCGGCCGGCTCGGCGAGGCCCCCGGGGCCGAAGTCGCCGCAGGCGAGGCGCTTGACCACCGGCTCGACGACGGTGTAGCGCCCGGCCTCGCGCAGGATGTCGAGGTTTCGCCGCACGAGGGGGTGGTTCCACATCTCGGTGTTCATCGCCGGGCCGAGGACCACCGGCACGCGGGCGGGCAGCGCGAGCAGGGTGGTGGTGAGCGCGTCGTCGGCGATGCCGGCGGCGATGCGCCCCAAGGTGCTCGCCGTGAGGGGGGCCACCACCGCCACGTCGGCCCACTTCGCGAGGTCGATGTGGCTCATCGCCCGGCCGGGGGCGAGGTGGTCGTCGCCGACGAAGGGGGGCCGGCCGCTCAGGCCCTCGAAGGTGAGGGGCCCGACGAAGCGGGTGGCGTGGCGGGTCATCAGCACCTGCACCGCGTGGCCGGCCTTGACGGCGAGGCTGGTCAGCTCGCAGGCCTTGTACGCGGCGATGCCGCCGGTCACGCCGAGCAGCAGGTTCATCGCTCCTCCAGGACGGGGGTGCCGGACATGGCCGATTCGAGGAAGCTCCCGTACAGCTCCGCGGCGGAGCTGTCGTCGAAGATCGCGAAGTGGCCCTGGTCCTCGTACTGGGCCAGCCCCGCGCTCACGGCGCTTCCGTCCCAGGCGAGGACGTTGCCGCTGGTCGGCAGGGCCTCGTGGGGGGTGTCGAGGGCCTCCTGGGCGGCGCCGTCGCGGACGACGGGCTCGAGGAGGGGCTGGCCGCCGGCCCCGGCGAGGGCCTCGATGGCGACCGGCGGGGTGTAGATGTCCTGGAGGCCCTCGAACATGAGCACGTCTTGGGGGACCGTGTCCCACCAGGGCGCCTGCGCGTGCCAGAAGGGCGCGGCGTTGATCGGGTCGGTCGCCTCGCTCAGGAGCTGCACCATGCCCACCAGGGGGTGCGTCTCGTCGAGCTCCTCGCCCTTGGCGAAGTCGAAGGCCCCCTGCAGCAGCCCCTGCACGTCGAAGTCGCCGGCGTCCCGGTAGACGACGCTCAGGGTGAGGCCGCCGCCGGTGCCGGAGAGCACGGCGGCCCGCACCGTCTCGCCGAAGAAGGGGATCGCCAGGGCGCCGATCTCGCCGCCGTGGGAGTGGCCGATGTAGGCGATGCGGTCGGGGTCGAGGGGGATCTCCCGGCCGTCCTCGCCGACGAGGTCGTGGGGGCCCGCGGCGAGCAGCTCGGCGAGGTAGACCTGCTCCATCGCCGCCTGCCGGAAGTTGGTGCGCCCGGCGGTGGGGTTGCTGTAGTTGAAGCTGAGCAGGGCCGGGTCGCCGCCGGGGTTGCGGTCGCCGTGGAAGGGCAGCGAGATGCTCACGCCGGCCATCCCGTGCCGGGCGAGCACCGCCGCCGGCTCCAGGCGGCTGGCGCTGTCGGCGAAGATCGTGGCGTCCCCGCCGGTGCCGTGGGCGTAGATCGCCGTGGGCCAGCCGTTTTCGGGCACCTGCCCGCGCAGGGGCACGCTCACGACGAAGGCGGCCTTTTCCCAGTGGTCGAGCTCGGGCCAGCCGTCCGCGTCGAAGGCGAAGCCCCCGCCCTCGGTGAGGTAGGGCGACTCCCCGTGCTGCCAGATCGGCAGCCACAGCTCGCCCTCGTAGGCGGCGAAGCTGCCGGTCGCGTAGATCTTGTCGAGGACCTGGTCGAGGGGGGGCTTGGGGAGCGTCTCGCGGGTGGCCCGGGCGATGGAGGCCATCTCGCTCACCGTGTCCTGGGTGGTGAAGACGGTGGCCCAGGCGACGCGCTCGGTGGGCACCCCGAGCAGCAGCAGCGTCTCGGCGAGGTCGGCGTAGCGCGCGTGGTCGGGGTCGGTCGGGTCCCAGGCGTCTTCGAGGGCCCGCACCGGGCGGGCGAGGTCGGTGGTGAACACCAGGGCGTAGCGGGTGTGGGGGCGCAGGGGCACGCCCCACACCGGCTGCACGGCGAGGAGGCGGGACGGCTGCCAGTTCGTCGCGTCTTCCTGCCAGTCCCAGGTGTAGGGCACCAGCCGGCCGCGCTCGGGGCTGGCCGGGTCGACGTCCACCAGGAAGACGGCGGCGTCGGTGCTCGCGCTGTGGGCGGCGTCGGGGAGCAGGGCGGTGTCGATGGAATCGCGGAAGCGCTGGTAGATCGGCGCGGTGGTGCCGAAGCCGTCGAGCTTCGCGATCTCCGCGAGGTAGGCGTCGAGCAGCTCGGAGGTGCCCTCGCCCGGAAAGCCGCTCGGGTCGGGGTGGCCGTCGACGAGGCGGTCGTCGGAGGGCCAGGGGCGGTCGAAGAAGCCGTCGCCCGCCGTCATGGGCCGGCCTCGGCGCCGCAGGCGGCGAGGATGAGGAGGATCATCGCGGGTCCCTCGGGACCGGCACCGCCGGCCCGCCGGGATCGTAGCGGGGGGCCGCCCGCCCGGCCACCTTGCCCCCGCGCCCCGGGCCGTGGTCTGCTCGGGCCATGCCCGAGACTCCCGACCCGGTCTCCCGCCCGGCCGCGAACGGCGGCCCGGGGGCGGACCCCTTCGAGGTGCTGGTCGACTGCCCGCGCTGCCGGGTGGAGGCGGCGGTGGTCGAGGTGGTGGACCCGGCCGCCGGCCGCGCCCTGGAGTCCCGCTGCCGGATGTGCGGCCGCCGGGTGCGCGGGGGGGAGGTGGTGGAGGCCGGCGTGCCCCTCGACGAGCCGGCGGCGGTGCGGGCGGCCCTGGCGCGCTTCGCCGCCGAGGAGGGGCAGGCCGACGTCGACCGCTTCTGCCGCGACACCCTCGGCGGGCTGTCCGCTGACGAGGTGGCGCGCCGGCTCGGGGCCGGCGAGCCCGTCCCGTCGAACCTCGACGTGTTCGCCTGGTTGTTCCCTGGCATGGCGGCGGCCGGGGCCCCGGCGGTGCGGGCCGAGCTCGCGCCGCCGGCGCCGCGCCTCGCGGGCGTGTTCACCCACCAGCGCACCCGCGATCCCCGCGAGGTGGCCGGGGTCGCGGCCCGGGCCATGGCGGCGGTGATGGTGGCCGACGGCCGGGTGACCGAGGCCGAGCGCGCCTACGTGGACCGCTTTCTCGCCGCCGCCGGCCTGGCGCCCCTCGCCGACGAGGACGTGCGCGGCTGGCGCCCCGGGGAGCTGGCGGTGCCCGAGGACCCGCGTCCCGTCGTCGAGGCGATGCTGCGCCTCGTCTTCCTCGACGGCGATCCCGACCCGACGGAATGGCGGGTCGTCCGGGAGTACGCCCGCTCCTGGGGTTATCCGCTCCAGCGCCTCGAAGACGAGCGCCGCCGCTTCGAGGCCGCCCTCGCCCCGGCCTGGCG
>WGAH01000893.1 GCA_015489145.1 Deltaproteobacteria bacterium | reverse complement strand
GCGGGCGCCCCGTCTCCCGGCCGACGGGCGCTGGACGGTGGCGCCGGGGCCGCCGGGACTGGCCGTCATTCTCGGCATCGCCGTCCGCCGCCTCGACGCCGGGGAGGGGGGCGCATGAGCCACCTCGCCGTGCCCCGCCGCCACCTCGCCGTCCGCGTGGCCCTCGTCGGCCTGGCCGCGGCCTGGTTCGTCGCCTGCGCCGCCGCGCCCTGGGCCGTTCCCGCCGCCTGGCGCGCCCTCGCCTCGGGCTGGGTGCGCCTCTCCGACCTGCTGGCGGTGCTCGGAATCCTCGGCGTCCTGGGCGCGCTCTTCGGCCTGCTCGCCCACCACGGCGGCGGGCGGGCCACCGTGCCCCTCGACGGGGCCGGGCACCTCGCCTGGCGGGTCGCCCGGGCGCCGCGCGTCTTCGCCCTCGGCTGGCTGGTGGTGTTCCTCCTCTCCGGCTGGTTCGCCGTCCAGCAGCTCCAGGCCCTCCTCGCCGGGGTCCCCCACGCCGGGGCCTGGCTCGGCGCGGCCCTCGGCGCCTGCGGCGCGGCGCTGCTGATGGCCGTCGCCGTGGCCTGGGCGCTGGACTTCGTCGTCGAGGAGGCCGGGGAGCCCGGCGTCACCGCCGAGCCAGGCCCCCGCGAGCCCCCCGCCGACCTCGAGCCGTGGTTCTGGGACCACACCGCCTACCGCGGCCAGATCCGCGCCACCGTGGAGCTGCCGCCCCGCTTTCGGGTGCCCGCCGACCGGGCCGAGCGCGAGGCCATCGTCCGGCGCTTCCCCGTGCTGGCCGCCGGCCTGGATCGCGGCGACTGGAAGGCCGACACCTGGCGGGCCGCCGAGCGGCTGGTCGCCGCCGTGCTCGAGGCGCACGCCGTGGTGCTCGCCGGCTGGCCGGGAAGCGGTCGCGGGCGCCTCGTCGGAGAAATCGCGGAGCTGTGCCGCGAGGACCAGCGCGTTCGCGCGATCCTCGTGACCCCGGACGCCCGTCTCCCCGCCGGGCCGCGCTTCGGCGTCGAGCCCCGGCGCGTGCGCGGGGGCGAGGGCTTCGACGCCGAGAGCCTCCCGGAGGTGCTGGTCTGCGACCCCGAGGCCTTCGCCCGCCACGTGGCGAGGCAGCTCGTCCGCCGACAACCGCCGGACCTGTGGAGCCTGGGCCTCGTCGCGCTGCTCGAGGTGGACCGCTACGGGCGCGAGGCGATGCTGCACGTGCGCGAGGCGCTCACGCGGCTCCGCACGGTGATGCTCGCCCGGGGCCGCGACCTCGCCGTCGCCGTGACGACGGCCCCCTACGACAACGCCCTGGCGCTCGCCGAGGCGGTCGCCAACCGCACCGACGTGGAGCGGGTGGACCTCGTGCGGCCGGCGGGGCCGCAGCGCCTCGTGCAGTGGGAGCCCCCGCCCGAGCTGGACCGCGACCGCGAGGAACTCGCCCCGGCCCCCCTGAGCGCCGAGGCGGCCGACCTCGTCGTCGCCCTGGCCGGCGCCGGCGCCGCCGGCCCTCTCGCCGCCCGGGAGCGGGCGCCGCGCCTCGCCCTGGTCGACCCCGGGCACCTCCTCGCCCCCGAGGCCTGGAACGCCCTGCGCGACGAGGTCGCCGCCCGCCTGCCGGAGGGGGTCGCCGCGCCGGAGCTCGCCCACCTCGTCGGGCCGGCCCTTCCCGCTCCCGCCGCGCCCTTCGACGCCGCCCTCGTCCTCGCCCTGCGCCCGGACATCGGCCCCACCGTCGAGGGCGCCCGCGGGCTGGTGCGCGACGGCGGGCTGATCTTCGTCCTGGAGGGGCCCGGCGTCGACCTCGACGCCGCCGTGGACCGCTTCACCGGGGGGGAGCCGTCCGCCGGCGCCCCCGGCCTGGCGCTGCCCGTCGCGCCCGCGGGCCTGCGCCGCGCCGGCTGGTGGGCGCTGCTCGAGGACCTGCCCGCCGAGGCGGTGGTGCCGCGCTCGCGGATTCGCGACGCCTACGGGGACGGGGCCTGGGCGCGGCTCCGGGGGGAGCTCGCCCGCGAGGCCGGCATCACCGACGTCTTCGACGAGGTCTTCGCCTGGCGGGACGGCGCCGTCGGCCGGGAGGAGGCGGTCGTGCGCCCGCGGGCCTGGTCGGCCCCCACCGCCCCGCCGGTGCCCTGGGGGGCGATCACCCTCGACCGCCTGCCCGTCCGCAGCGACACCGCCAGCGCCGCCGAGGTCGGGCCGGCCCTCGCCGAGCTCGACCGCTTCCGCCTCGCCTGGGACTGGGTGGTCAAGGGCATCGTGCCCGCCGGCGACCACTCGCTCCAGGTGGTCGAGGTGCGCGGCGAGGGCGCGTCGCGGGAGATCGCGGTCCGCACCCCGGGCCGCCGCGAGGCGATTCGCCGGGGCGTGCTGCGTCCCTGGCGCGAGGTCGAGGCCCGCCTGCCCGACGAGGCGCCGCGGGTGCGCTCCCGGGGGCGCCTCGGCTCGGCGGGGGCCGTCGTCCTGCGCGAGGGGGTGGGCGAGGTGCGCGAGCGCCTCCTCGGCCACTGGAGCTCGGCGGCCGACCTCAACCCCGACCCGCGCCGCGTCGGGCCGCCCACCCGCCTCGAACCCGCGCTGGAGCGGCGCTTCTCGACGTGGATGGTCACGGTGGACTGGGAGGGCCCGGGGCTCGATGACCCCGAGCGGGCGCGGGCCGTCGCCGCCACCCTCCTCGGCGCCTGGCTCCTGGAGGTGCGCGACCGTTTCGTCGGCTTCGACGCGGAGTTCGACACGGCCATCCTCGCCGGCGAGACCGGGCCGCGCTGGGTGATCCACCGGCGCTACGCCGCCCCGGATCGCGCCGAGATCGGCGGCCTGCTGCCCGACTCCGGCGAGTCCCTGCACGCGCTGCTCGCCGCCCTGCACGCCCGCCTCGCCCGCTGCGACTGCGACGACGGCTGCCCCCGCTGCTGCGCCCGCCTCGGCGACGTGCCCCTCGCCCTGGTCGAGGCCGGCGACGTGCCCGCCGAGACTCCCGGCGAGCGCGTCAGCCGCCGCGCCACCCTGGCCTGGCTGCGCGAGGCCTTCGACCTGGTCGCCCTCGAGCGCGGCGCCCTGCCCGACCTCGCCCTGTTGCGGCGGCAGGTGATCGGCACCGAGGACGCGGGCTTCCGCGACGGCATCCTGTGGCGCCTCGTCCGCGACCGCCAGCCCGTCGCCGCCGAGGACCTCGCTCCCGCCGAGTGGATGGAGCCGGACCCCGACGAGCCGGGCCTGCTCGGGCTCTACGTCGAGCGGGTGGGCGGTGACAACCTCGTTCGCGTGCGGCGTCCCGAGGAGGGCGACGGCGCGCGCTTCACCGTGTTGCAGGTCCTCGTCCACGAGTACACCCACAACTGGCACTACCGCGGCCGCGGCTTCGACCGGGACGCCTGGCTGCGCTCCGAGGCCGCCCGCGCCTGGTTCGAGGGCAAGCTCGTCATCGAGGGCCACGCGACCTGGGTCGAGACGCTCTACCTGCTGCGGCGGGGCCGCCGCCCGCTGTACCGGGCCGACGACCTCTACCGCTGGAGCGCCTACAAGGCCGGCTACCTGCTCGTCGACTGGATCGCCCGCACCTACGGCGTCGGCGGGCTCTACCGCTTCCTGGCCGGCCCCGAGGCGATGGCCGACGGGCCGCCGCCGGCGCGGGGGCGCCACGGCCGGGCGCCCTGGCCCCTCGACCTGCCCACGGCGATTCGCCTCGCCGACCTCGAGGGCTTCATCGGCGCCGAGGCCCCGGCGCCCTCCGACGCCCTCGACCCGGCGGGCGAGGGGTCCTCGCCGGGGGCCTGAGCGGCGTCCCGTCCGCGCCCGGGTCGCCAGGCGCCTCCTCCTCGCGCCGCAGCGCCTCCTCGGCCTCGGCCTCCCGGGCGCCGGGCTGCTCCTCGACCCCTTCCCGGGCCAGGGGCCACCAGTCCGGCGTCGCGCGCGGGGACTCGTCCCGTCTCGCCATGGTTCCCTCCCGTCTCGCCCGGGGGACGGGCGAGGCGGGGGGAAACGGACGCGGCGGGCGCCTACAGCATCGGCGCCTCGTCCTCCTCCTCGATTTCGAGGTCGGCGTCCTCGGGGAGCTTCTCGATGAGGCGGCGCACCATGCGGACGTGCTCGACCTCCTCGAGGCGCAGCTCCTCGAACAGGGCCTTCACGTCGGGGTCGGTGACGTGGGGCAGGGCGTCGGCGTAGAAGTCGAGGGCGCGCTGCTCGGCCTTCAGCGCCACGTCGAGGGCCTGGCGGGCGGACATCGTGGCGCGAATCGCGCCCATGCCCGGGGCCTCGACGTCGAACAGGTCGGCGGGGGAGACGCGCATGGGCGCCTTGCCGAACAGCTTCTCGCGGCGGGCCATGAGGTCCATGCCGTGCTTCTTCTCGGCCTCCCTCATCTCGGCGAAGATGCTGGCGGCGTCGCCGTCGAAGCGGCGGCCGAGCTGGGTGACGAACATCTCGTAGCGCTCGAAGGCCTCGTTCTCGATGAGGATCGCGAGGTCGAGGGCATCCATCAGGTCGAGCTTGGCGAAGTCCAGACGGGTCGGCATGTCGGCTCCCTGTGTGAGGGAGGCGCCCTATTCGGAACCGGGGCGGCGCGCACCGGGGCGAGATCAGCTTCGACGCGATCGGCGGCCGGGCCGCGGTTGCTACCCTCGGGCACCGTGACCTCCCGCTCGCCCATCCTCGACGCGGCGGCCCGGCTTCGCGCCGGCTGGCGCTGGCTGCCCGGCGGGGTGCGCCGCATCCTGGGGTGGGTCCTGTTCGCCCTGGCCTGCTTCGCGGTCGGCATGGGCCCGAGCCTGCGCCTGGCCCACGAGCAGGCCGGGAGCTGGTGGGGCATCGCGTTCCCCGACCCGGAACGCAACGTGGTGCTCGGCGGCGGCATCGACTTCGTCGGCACGGTCTGGACCTACGACCGCGTCCGGCGGCTCGTGCTGCCCTGGCACGCGCCCATGCCTCCCGTCTTCGCTCCCGTCGGCATGAACGTCGCCGTCGCCCAGGGGGCGGCCTGGCTCGACGCCATCGCCGCGATGCCCCTCGTCGAGCTTCTCGGTCCCACCGGCTTCTACAACGTGTGGCTCCTCGTCGTGCTCGTCGGCGCCCAGCTCTCGACCGTGGCGTTGCTCCGGGGGGCCGGCGCCGGGCGCCTCACGGCGGCGGTGATCTCCTACGCCGTCGTCTACAACGCGATGATGATGAAGGAGCTGAACCAGGGCCGGCCCACCCAGGTCTGGATCGTCCCCCACGCCCTGTTCCTGCTGGCGCTCGTGCACCTGCTTCGGCGCCCGGGGGTCCGCGCCGGCCTCCTCGCCGGCCTCTCCCTCGCCGCCGCCTGCCTCACCTACTGGTTCAGCGGCGTGGCCCTCGGCGTGCTCGGCGCCCTGCGCTGGCTGCTCGCCCTCGTCCGCGCGCCTGACCGCCTCGCGCTCCTGCGCGGCGGCCTGGTCCTGGCGGGCACCGCCCTGGCCGCGGCCACCCTCGGCGCCTGGCCGGCGGTGCGCCACGTCCTCGCCGGCGCCCCCGTCCAGGGCACCATGGAGCCCCTGCGCATCACCCTGCCGCTGCTCGGCCTCCCGATGGAGGTCAGCCCCCCCGTCCTCGCGCTGCGGCCCCGAACCTTCTTCGACTGGCTGAGTTCCGAGGGGCCCTCGCCGACGCTGTTCGCCCTCGGGGTGGCGGCCGTCCTGCTCGGCGGGCGCCGCGCCCGGACCTGGGGGCTCCTCGGGCTGTTCCTCTCCACGGCCTCCCTCGGCGGGGCCCTCGCCCTGTCTCCCGAGGGCGGCGACGCGATCCCCACGGCGCTGGCGCTGCTCGACCTCGTGTTTCCGCCGATGCTCCGCAACCAGTTCCCGCGCCGGATGATGGTGGTCCCCCACCTCGCCTTCGCCCTGGCGGCGGCCTTCGCCCTGCGCGAGGGCGGCCGCCGCCTCGACCCGGCCTGGCGCAAGCTCCTGCCGGCCGGCCTCGCCGCGGCCACCCTGCTCGGACTGCGGGTGGAGCGCGCCCACGACGACCTGTTCCACGCGGTCCTCGCCTGGCGACACGCCGGGTTCTACCGCGAGGTCGCCGCGCGCTTCCCCGGCGCCATCATCGACGTGCCCATCGAGGACTCCAACCTCCACTACGCCTACCAGGTGGTACACGGCCGGGCGGTGCTCGGCGGTCCGGGCATCCTCGGCCACAAGACCGAGCCCCCCGAGCACCGCGCCTACGTGGCGGACAACACCTTCCTGCAGACCCTCGCGGCCCTCGCCCACGCTTCCGTGCCGCCGGAATCGGACCCCGCCGACCGCCGCCGCCTCGTCGAGGACGGCTTCGGCGTGGTGGTGGTGCACCTGCGCGACTCGGCCGCGCCGGGCCGGGCCTACGCCCGCCTGCTCGGCCCGGACTACCTGGCGGCCGGCGACCTCGTGGCCTTTCCCCTGCGGCCGCCGCCGTAGCTTCCGGTGGATTCGGACTACAGCGACCCGCCCGCCGGCCGACCGGGAGGCGCGAGGAGCCCGCCATGGCCGACACCGCCCCGTCCCCGCCCGCGCTGGAGCCGGCGCTGCGCCTGTTCCGGGAGGGGCGGCTCGACGAGGCCCGGGAGGCCTGCCTGGCGGTGGCCCGCGCCCACCCGGACCACCCCGGACCCCTCCGCCTCCTCGCCCGCGTCCTCGTCGCGCAGCGGGCCGAGGGTCCGGCCCTGCGCGCCCTGCGCCTCGCCCGGCGCATCGCCCCCCGCGACCGCGACGTGGCGACGGACCTCGGCATCCTGCTCATCCACCGTGGCGAGGCGCGGGAGGCGGTGACGGTGCTGGCGGAGGTGGCGCCGCTCGACGCCCGCAGCGCCACCGCCCTCGGCGTCGCCCTGCGCCTGGTGGGCCGGGCCGAGGAGGCGGTGAGCGTCCTCGCCGCCGCGGGCCGCCTCGCCCCCGGCGACGCCGGCCCCCGCGCCGAGCTCGCCAGCACCCTCGAGGAGCTGGGGCGCCTGGAGGAGGCCGACGCCGCCGCCCGGGAGGCCCTCGCCCTCGACCCGGAGCTCGTGGCCCCGGCCCTGGTGCGCGTCACCGTCGCCCGCCTTCAGGGGCGCCTGGAGGAAGCGGCGGCGATGGCCGAGGACCTGGCGGATCGCGCGCCCTCGGAGGAGGCTCGCGGCGAGGCCCTCGTCGAACTGGCCCTCTGCCTCGACCGCCTCGGCCGACCGGCCGAGGCCTTCGAGGCGATGCGCGCGGGGCAGGCCGGCATGGCGCTGGCCCCCGAGGCCCGCCGCCAGGACCCGGAGCACTTCCCGGCCCTCGTCGCCCGCCTCCGCAACTGGACCGCCCGCCACCTGGACCGGCCGGCGCGGCCGCCCTGTGGAACGCGGTCCCTGGCCTTTCTGGTCGGGTTTCCGCGTTCCGGCACCACCCTGCTCCACCAGGTGCTCGACGCCCACCCGGCGGTGGTCTCCCTCGACGAGCGCGAGGTGCTCGCCGACCTGCTGCGCGCGATGCCCGAGGTGCTCGGCCGGGCGGTGCCCTACCCCGACGGCCTCGACACCCTCGCGCCGGCGGAGCTGGATCGCCTGCGCGCCGCCTGGTGGCGGCTGGCGGAGCGCCACCTCGGCGAGCCCGTCGGCAAGCGGCTCCTCCTCGACAAGCTGCCCCTCAACCTCGTCCACGTCCCCTTCATCCGGCTGCTCTTTCCCGAATCCCCGGTGCTGGTGCTGATCCGCGACCCCCGGGACTGCGTGCTGAGCAACTTCTTCCAGCCCTTCGAGCCCACGGTGGCGATGGTGCACATGGACAGCCCCGAGGGCGCGGCGCGGCTCTACGCGCAGGTCATGGAAGGGTGGCTGCTCGCCCGCCGCCTGCCGGGGCTGCGCTACCACGAGCTGCGCTACGAGGACCTGGTCGACAACCCCCGCGCGGTCCTCGCCCCGGTCCTCGCCCACCTCGGGCTGCCCTGGGACGACGCCGTGCTGCGCCACGACGTGCACGCGCGGGGCCACGCGATTCGCACCCCGAGCCGCCACGAGGTCCGCAAGCCGATCCACCGCGGGGCGGTCGGGCGGTGGCGCCGCTACGCCGCCGAGCTGGCCCCGGTGCTGCCGGTCCTGCGCCCCTACCTCCGGGCCTTCGGCTACCCGGAGCAATGAGGCGGCGGCCGGCCTGTCACGAGTTGTCGCGGGTCGGGGAGGGGTGAGGGGGCCTCGCCGCCTCCCCGTTGGGTGGGGTGCTCGCGGCCACGGGGCCGCGTCGCCCGAAACCCAAGGAGAGACCCATGCTGTTCCTCACCCTCGCCACCGCGCTCACCGCGAACGCCGCCACCTCCCGCGTCGACTACTACGCCATCGCCGGCGTCGGCGTCGCCATCGTCTCCGGCGTCGACCTCGACGCGAGCCGCTACGACGGCTACCCGGTGAACCGCTACACCGCCGTGGCGGTCCTCGACCCGGACGCCACCGCCGACTACCGCTGGTACACCCTCGCCACCGACCGCGCCGGCGACCCGCTGGTGGGCGCGATCCCCGCCTCGAACCTCCCCGACAGCATGCTCAGCGCGCTGGACGAGGACTACCGGGGCGGCTGGCTCCTCGCCGTCGTCGACGCCGACGTGCTCACCGAGCGCGTGGACAGCGCGCTGGTCGGCCCCTGCGGCGACGCCCCGGACATCGACGGGGTGATCGCCCCGGAGCTGCTGGAGGCCGGCGTGGCCCGCACCCTCTACTACGACGGCCTCGACTTCTCCGAGGCGGCCGTGGCCATCGCCGGCGTCGGCGTGGTCCGCACCGCGGTGACCGACATCTCCGCCCGCGCCACCGGCCTGGACCCGATCGCGGTGGTCGAGCCCGACTCGATCACCCCCGGCGGCTGGTGCGGCGCGGCCCCGACCCCCCACCCGTAGGCCCCGTTGGGGTGCGCCTCGCCCCGGCGGCTCAGCGCCGCCGGGGCGGGTTGCGGAGGTCGTCGTCGGTGCGGACGACGCGCACGTCGCTGTCGTCGAGATCGTCGAGCTTCCAGCCGTCGAGGGTCCCGGAGATGCGCCGGAGCTCGAGCTCGGCGGTGTCGGGGTCGTCGGGGACGGCGGCGTCGAGCAGGCCGCGGACCCGGCGGTTGGCCGCGCCGAGCTGCCGGGCCAGGCTCGTGAGCACCACCCGCCGGAGGGCGGCGCCGCGGGGGGTGTCCTCGCCGGTGAGGCGCTGGAAGCCGGCCCGGTCGAGGGCGAGCGCCACCGCCGGGCCGTCGGCGATGCAGCTCGCGCTGCGGTTCGAGCCGTCCACCAGCGCCATGTGCCCCACGAGGGCCGGCGCCGCGAGCACGGCGAGGTCGCGCGGCTGCCCCTTGAAGTCGCGGTGGCTGACGCGCACGGCGCCCCGCACCAGCCAGAACATCGCCTCGCCCCGCTCGCCCTCGCGGCAGAGCGCGTCGCCGTGGGCGAGCTCGATGGGGCGCGCCAGCTCGAGGACGGCGGCGAGGTCGCGGGGGTGGACGCCCGGCGCCGGGAAGCGGCCGAGGAAGTCGGAGGCGAGGGCGGCCAGGTCGAGGTGCATCATCGGCCACCTCCGAACAGCGCGGCGAGGCGCTGGAAGAAGCCCGTCGGCGCCGGCGTCTCGGGGGAATCCCCCGCCGAGGCCTCGCGCCAGGCCTTCTGGATCGCCAGGTTGGTCTTTCGGATGCGGCGTGCCAGGCTGCCCATGAGGTGCCGCTCGAGCACGAGCACCGCCCGGTTGTGGGGCAGGGCTTCGAGCAGGCCGGCGTCGAAGCGCAGGCAGAGCGCCGGGCCCTCGGCGGTGAGGGTGGCGCTGCGCCGGCCTCCGTCGGCGAACAGGCCGAGCTCGCCCGCCACCTCGCCGGGGCGCACCGCGCCCACCGGCCGGTCGTCGCCGCCCCCCCGCACGGTGGCCTGGAGCACGCCCTCGACGACCAGCCAGGCCAGCCCGCCCCCGCGGGGAATCGGGTCGTCCTGCCGCACGAGGACCTGGCCGGGCTGGAGCCGCACCGGCGTGCCCGCCAGGACGAAGCGGCGAAGGTGGTCGCCGGGAACGCCGGAGAAGGCGGGAAGGCGGCCGAGACCCGCCACGCAGGCGGCGAGATCCTCGCCGATGGCGGGTACGGACGTGCCCGAGACCTCGGGGGCCATGCGCGAACCTCCTCGAACCCGACAAGCGGGTTCCCTCCGTGGTTCGGCCAGCGTAACGCCGTCCTCCCGCCGGGTCCAGCACCGTCCGCCGGGGCCGAGCAGCGGCGGCCGCGGGCCGTGATCGCCAGGGCGGAGTCCGGCGGCTTCGTCACCCCGGAGGAGCCGGGGTGGGCGAGGCTTCCCGCACCGCTCGGGTCCCTGGATGGCGCGGCGGGATGCCGCGTCTACCTCGCGGCGGGATGCGGCGGCTACTCCGCCAGCGCCGCCAGGGCGTCGAGGATGCGCTGCTTCTGCGCCTCGTAGCCGGCCCGGCGGTCGCGCTGCTGCTGCACGACGTGGGCCGGGGCGCGCTCGACGAACTTCGGGTTGCCGAGCTTGCGGTCGCAGATCGCGATCTCCTTGTCGACGCGCTTCAGCTCGGCCTCCAGGCGGGCGCGCTCGGCGTCCACGTCGACGACGTCGTGCACGATGAGCTGGTGCTCTCCCGTGACGACGGTGGCGTCGCCGGGCCGGGCCCGCGCCTCGCGCGTGACGACCAGCGCGTCGACGTGGACGAGGTTGGCGAGGATGGCCCCGGTCGCCCGCACCGCCTCGGGCCGCGGGGTGGCGACGGTGAGGTCCACCGCCTGCCGGAGCGGGATGTTGCGGCTCGACCGGAACTCGCGCAGGGCGCCGACGAGGGACTGGAGGTCGGCGAAGGCCGCCCGCGCCTCCGGGTCGACGAGGGCGTCGCGGGCCTCGGGCCAGCGGGCGAGGACGAGCTGCTCGCTCGGCGGGGCGTCGGCGAAGCCCAGGCCCCGGCGCGGCGCCACCCGGTTCAGCTCCTGCCAGAGGTACTCGGTGATGAAGGGGATGAACGGGTGGAGCAGGCGGAGCACCTGGTCCATGGCGAAGGCGAGGACCCGCCGCGCCGTCTCGCCGCCCTCGCCGCCGCCGGCCACCCGGGGCTTGATCACCTCGAGGTACCAGTCGCACAGCTCGCCCCAGAAGAAGTCGCGCGCCGCCTGGAGCGCGCCGCTGGGGTCGTAGGCCTCGAGGCCGGCCCGCACGCCGCGCACCGCCGCGTCGAGTCGGTCGAGGATCCAGCGATCCTCCACCGCCAGGGCGGCCCGGTCCAGGGGCGCCTCGTCGGCGGCCATGCCCTCGAGGTTCATCAGCGCGAAGCGCGCCGAGTTCCACAGCTTGGTCGCGAAGGCGCGGCCGATCTCGAAGCGCTCGGAGGTGAGGCGGGCCGCCGGGATGTCGGGCATGGTGCCGAGCACGTCGAACTCGGCCCCACAGCCGCCGTTCGCCCTGCCCGAGACCGTCTCGCCGCAACGGTAGGTGAAGATGCTGCGGCCGTGCTTCGTGTCGCCGAGGTCGTTGTGGTGGCCGCAGGCCGGGCAGATCGCCGTGACGGGCAGGCGGATGTCCTGGGTGCCGGTCTGCATGTCGCAGAGCACGTAGCGCATGGCGTCGGCGCCGTAGCCCTCGATGATGTCCACCGGGTCGATGCCGTTGCCCTTGGACTTGCTCATCCGCTCGCCCTTGCCGTCGAGGATGTTGGCGTGGATGAACACGTCGGTGAACGGCACGTCGCCGAGGGCGTAGAGCCCCGACAGCACCATGCGCGCCACCCACAGGGTGATGATGTCGCGCCCGGTGACCAGGCAGGAGCCCGGGTAGTAGGTGCTCAGCGAGTCGGGGTGGCCGTCGACCGGGCCGAGGGGGGCCTGGCCGGGCTCGATGGGGGCGGTGGCCGGGTCGGGCCAGCCGAGGGTGGAGAACGGCCAGAGCGCGGAGCTGAACCAGGTGTCGAGCACGTCGGGATCGCGCTCGAAGCCGCGGGACTCCAGCAGGGCCGCGCGCTCGTCGCCGTCTCCGAGGAGGCACACGTCCAGGAACACGTCGGTGTCGGCGCCGAGGTCGGCCAGCGCCGCCACGTCCTCGGGGCCGCGCAGCGCCCGGTTGAAGCCCTCGCCCTGGGCGCGCACGGCGGCGCCCTCGCCCCACACGCCGTCGAGCAGCGCCGCCTCGACCTGCCCGGCCGTCGTGCGGAGCGACCACACGGGAATGCGGTGCCCCCACCAGAGCTGCCGGCTCACCGGCCAGTCGCGCTTCTCGGCGAGCCAGTCGAGGT
This sequence comes from Deltaproteobacteria bacterium, assembly GCA_015489145.1. Lineage (GTDB taxonomy): Bacteria > Myxococcota_A > UBA796 > UBA796 > UBA2385 > S143-5. The sequence goes on along the minus strand of WGAH01000893.1, from coordinate 1,901 downwards.
AGGTCTTGGTGTAACGTTCGGGGTGGATGCGGACGCGCCCCTCGGTGACGGCGTCCATCGCCGCCTGCACCAGCCCGGGGGCGCGGTGCTCCCTCGGCGTGCCGCGGCCCATGACCACGCCGCCCTCCACGTCGCCCATGCGGATGAACCACTGGTCGCTCAGCCAGGGCTCGATGGGCGTCTTGGATCGGTCGGAGTGGCCGATCTCGACCTCGCGGTCCTCGACCCGCTCGAGGAGGCCGGCGGCGTCGAGGTCGGCGACCACGCGCTCGCGGGCCTCGTAGCGGTCGAGGCCGGCGTAGGGGGGGGCGGTGTCGGCGATCGTGCCGTCGGCGTTGAGGATGTTGATGATGCCGATGCGGTCCTTGTGCCGCGTCCACACGTCGTAGTCGTTGGGATCGTGGGCCGGGGTGATCTTGACCGCGCCCGTGCCGAGCTCGGGCTTGGCCCACTCGTCCAGGATGAGGGGAATCGGCCGCTCCATGAGGGGCAGCATCACGTGACGGCCGTCCCGGGCCATGTCCCGGAGCTTCACGAGCAGGGGCAGCACCTCGCGCCGGCGCTCCCGCAGGGCCTCCAGCTCGGCGCGGGCGGCCTCGTCGCCGGCCCCGGCCCGCTCGGCCAGCTCGGCCTCGAGCCGGTCGAAGACGCCCTCCGGGTCGGGGTGGACCGCCACCGCCGTGTCGCCGAGCATCGTCTCGGGGCGGGTGGTGGCGACGACGACGTGGCTCGGCTCGCCGGGCTTCGGGTCGAGCACCGGGTAGCGCAGGTACCAGAAGTGGCCCTGCACCGTCTCGTGGTAGACCTCGTCGTCGGAGATGCTGGTCTGGAGGAAGGGGTCCCAGTTGACCAGGCGCTTGCCGCGCACGACCAGGCCGTCCTCGAACAGGCGCAGGAAGGCGTGGCGCACCGCCCGGGCGCACACGGCGTCCATCGTGAAGCGCTGGCGATCCCAGTCGCAGGAGCAGCCCATGCGCTGCTGCTGGCTGACGATGCGCTGCTGGTACTGGTCCTTCCACTGCCAGATGCGGGCGACGAGCCCCTCCCGGCCGAGGTCGTGGCGGGTGAGGCCCTCGAGCTCCTTGAGGCGCTTCTCGACCACCGCCTGGGTGGCGATGCCGGCGTGGTCGGTGCCGGGCTGCCACAGCGTGTCGTCGCCCATCATGCGGTGCCAGCGCACGAGCATGTCCTGCATGACGTTGTCCATGGCGTGCCCCATGTGGAGCGCGCCGGTGACGTTGGGCAGCGGCATCATCACGACGTAGGTGGGGCGCTTCCCGTCGGGGATCGCCCGAAAGGCCCCGGCCTGGAGCCAGAGGTCGTAGATGCGCCCTTCCACCTGCGCCGGGTCGAAGTTCTTCGGAAGCGTCTCGCTCATGGGGTCCTCGCGGCTGGTGGGCGGGTCTAACCGCCGGGGCGGGATAGCGGCCCCCCGGAGGTGATCGATGGACGCCGCGCCGCTGTCCGAGACCGGCCCCGCCGACGCGCCGGCCGCCCTGCTCCTCGCCCACGGGGCCGGCGCCGGCATGGACCACCCCTTCCTCGCGACGGTGGCCGAGGGCCTCGCCGCCCGGGGCTGGCGGGTGGTGCGCTTCGAGTTCCCCTACATGCGCCGGCGCCGCGAGACCGGCCGCAAGGCCCCGCCCGACCGGGCGCCGGTGCTCCTCGCCGCCTTTCGGGAGGCCGCCCGCCGGGCCGCGCGCCCCGGCCAGCCCCTCGTCCTCGGCGGCAAGAGCATGGGCGGGCGCGTCGCCTCGCTCCTCGTCGCGGAGCCCCTCCCCGAGGACCCGCCTCCCGCCGGCCTCGTGGCGCTCGGCTACCCCTTCCACGCGCCCGGGCGCGTGGAAGGGGTAGCCGAGCGCCACGAGGCCGGCGGGAGGCGGGTCCTCGGGGAGGGGCTC
>WGAH01000892.1 GCA_015489145.1 Deltaproteobacteria bacterium | reverse complement strand
GGCTCGCCTGGGGGGCCGGGGCGGCGGCCCTGTTCCTGTCGACCTACGAGGACGCCGGCAGCTTCTTCGACCTCGTGCGGGTGGACGGGGTGTTCATCGCGCTGCTCGCCGGGGCCCTGCTCGCCGTGCGCCACGACCGGCCGCGCCTCGGCGGGCTCCTGCTCGTCGCCGCCTTCGCCGCCAAGCACAACGCCGCGGTCTTCGGCCTGCCGGCGCTGCTGTGGCTGGCCCGCTTCCGGGGGCGCGCCGCCGCCCGCCGCTTCGCCGCCTGGTCGGTCGGCCCGGCCCTGGCCTTCCTGCTCGCCATGCGCTTCGAGGGCGACGGGCTGTTCCTGACCTACCTCCTCGGGGTGCCGGCGCACCACCGCATCGTGGGGGCGCGCCTGTTTCCCGGCGCAGAAAAGGAGCTGATCCTCGCCATGCCCCTCGTCCTCGCGGTCGCGCTGGCCGTGGGCGTCGCGTCCTGGCGCCGCCGGACGCCGGGGGCGGTCTACTGGGTGGCGCAGGGCATCACCGCCGTGGTCGTCTCGGCCTTCATGCGCGGCCACCACGGCGGCTACCTCAACGTGCTCATCCCGGGGCTGTGGGCGCTGGCGCTGCTGTCGGCGCTGGCCTTCGCCGCCGCGGCGGGCCGCTGGCCCCGGGCGCGGCTGGTCCTGGCCCTGGTGCTCGCCGGGCAGGTGGTCGCCGGTCGCTGGCGCTTCGACCGCTACCTGCCGACGGAGGCCGACCGCGCCGCCGGCGACGCCCTCGTCGAGAAGCTGGCCGCCATCGACGGCGACGTGCTCGCCCCCTGGTCGCCCTGGTACCCGGTCCTCGCCGGCCACCCGCCCTCCCTGCACCTCATCGCCCTGTGGGACATCGACCACGAGGGCGGCCCCCTGCGCGGCGGCGTCGCCCGGGTGCGCGAGGCGATGGAGGCGCGGCGATGGGCGGCGGTGCTCGTGGCGAACGACAGGTTCGACCACGGCCTGCGCCGGGCCTACCGCAAGGCCGAGACCCTGCGCTACCGGGGCCGCGCCTTCTACCCCAAGACCGGCTGGCCCGTGCGGCCCCGGGCGATCTACCTGCCGCGCAATTCCGGGCCCCGTTGATGACAAGCCCCCCGGATTCGCTAGGCCCGCGGAACAACCCCCGTCTCGATGCTAGCCTTTCGGCCCGATCCGGCCCGATCCGGCCCCTGTGCGGGGATCGCGCGACGGTGAAACCTTGATTTTTCATCGCCCGACGGCGCCCCCCCTAGCATCTTGAGGGGAGTTGTTTTCCCGGGTGATCATCTCGGGGGGGGCTTGTCGACAAGCCCCCGCCCGATGATCGCCTGGCGGTCGGACAACGCCGCTGCGCGGCACCCGGGGACGCCGCTTCCCGAGCCCCGGAGGCGTGTCGGCCTCCGGCCGGCATTCGCCCGGAAGCGGTGTGCCGGGGCTGTTTTCGGCGCTCCGCGCTTTCGATGACGCGGCAGGATGCCGCGTCTACCTGTCCACCATCGACGAGCGGTGGACGAGCGGCGCCGCGGAAGCGGCGAGACGCCGCTCCTGCGGGGATGCCGCCCGCCGCTGGGGCGCGGGAGGCCCGGGCTACCGCGTGCCGCCGGTGTCGCCGGAGCCGCCGGTGTCGCCGGAGCCGCCGGTGTCGCCGCTGTCGCCGGTGTCGCCGGAGCCGCCGGTGTCGCCGGTGTCGCCGGAGCCGCCGGTGTCGCCGGAGCCGCCGGTGTCGCCGGTGTCGGTTCCGCCGGTGTCCTCGCTCCAGCCCGCCGGCCAGGCGCTCAGCGGGATGCGGAAGTCCTGGTGGTCGGCGTCGTTGGTCAGCAGCCGGGCCTCGCCGGTGGCGGGTTCGAAGGCGGTGAGGGTGGCGACGACGGTGAACTCGCGGGTGGCGCCGGGGGCGAGCTCGACCTGGCCGTCGGTCTCGGCCTCGTCCATGTAGAAGACGCCGCCCCCGCTGTCGGCCAGGCCGACCTCGTAGAGCACGAGGTTGTTGTCGCCGACGTTGGCGACCTGGAAGACCTGGCTGCTCGCGATGCCGTTCTCCCAGTCGAGGTCGGTGAAGACGAGTTCCTCCGGCGTGACCTCCAGGCTGCCGGCGCCGCTCTCGTTGCCGTTGGCCTTGGACTGGTTGGTGAAGCCGGTGTCGCCGCCGCAGGCGACGAGGGCGGCGGCGAGCAGGGCGGGGCGCGACAGTGCCGTCATCGGGTTCCTCCGACCGGGACGATAGCGCGGCGGCGGTCGACCCGGTATGGCGGGGCCGTCATGTCCCGCCCGCCCCTCTCCGAATTGCCCGACACCGCCGAGGCCGTCGTCGAGGTGCCACGCGGCGGCCGCGTCAAGCGCCGCCTCGACGGCGGGGTGGACTACGTCTCGCCCTTTCCCTCGCCGTTCAACTACGGCGCGATTCCCGACCGGACCGCCGCCGACGGGGAGGGGGTGGACGCGGTGATCCTCGGGCCCCGCCTGCCCGTCGGCCGCCGGGCGCGCCTGCCGGTCCGGGGCCGGGTGCGCTTCGTCGACGGGGGCGGGGTGGACGACAAGTGGGTGCTCGCCGCCGCCCTCGTCGCCTGCGGCGGTGACACCGGCTTCACCAACCAGTCCAAGGCCAACGGCAACGAGAGCGGCGCCGGCAGCCTGGAGGTCACGCCGGAGGAACTCGTCTTCACCTGTCTCTTATACACA
>WGAH01000891.1 GCA_015489145.1 Deltaproteobacteria bacterium | reverse complement strand
GGCGTCGCCGCCCCCAGGCGCAGCCCGCCGTCGTCGAGCCGCTCCAGCCCCTCGAAGCCGCGCCCCGGGCGCACGACCATGCCGGCGATGCCGCCGTCCCGGACGAGCCAGTCCTCGAAGGGCCAGTGGACCCGCCACTTGACGCGGTGCCGCCGCGCCGCCGCCAGCACCGCCCCGAGGGCCTCGGGGTCCGGCGCCACCACCCACAGGTCCACCGGCCCGCCGCAGCGCAGGGGCAGGTGCCGCGCCGCCGGCTCGTCCGGCCGGGCGATCACGCCGGGAACGGCGCGCAGCTCGGCGGCCAGCGCCTCCATCGGCCTCAGCCCTCGCCCAGGCGCTCGGCCAGCGCCCCGCACAGGCGGTTCACGTCGCCGGCCCCCAGGGTGATCACGACGTCGCCGGGCCGCGCCTCCTCCACGAGGTGCGCCAGCGCCTCGTCCAGCGACTCCACCGTCGCCAGGGAGCGGTGCCCGTGGTCGGCGAGGGCCCGGGCGAGGCCGTGGTGGTCCACGCCGGGGATCGGCCGCTCGCCGGCCCGGTAGATCGGGCAGACGACGACGTGGCCGGCGTCGTTGAAGCAGCGCGCGAACTCGGCGGCCAGGTCGCGCACCCGGGTGTAGCGGTGGGGCTGGAAGACCGCGACGATGCGGCGGCCGGGCCAGGCGGCGGCGGCGGCCTCCAGGGTGGCCGCGATCTCGACCGGGTGGTGGCCGTAGTCGTCGACGATGGTGATGGCGCCCCCCTCGCGCGGCACCTCGGCCCGCACGCTGAACCGCCGGTCCACCCCGGCGAAGCCGTGCAGGGCCCGGCGCACCCCCTCGAAGTCCACGCCGATCTCCAGCGACACGGCGACGGCGGCCAGGGCGTTGCGGACGTTGTGCAGCCCGGGCATGCCCAGCTCGACCTCGCCGAGGCGCTCGCCGTGCAGCCACACGGAGAACGCGCTGCGGAGCCCGTCGAAGCGCACGTCCTCGCCGCGTACCTCGGCCTGCGCCCCGAGCCCGTAGGTCACGACCCGCCGCCGGATGCGCGGCAGCAGGGCCTGCACGCCGGGGTGGTCGAGGCAGGCGGCGGTGAAGCCGTAGAAGGGCACCTTGTTGGCGAAGTCGGCGAAGCCCCGGCTCAGCGCCTCCAGGTCGCCCCAGTGGTCGAGGTGCTCGGGGTCGACGCTGGTGATCACCGCCACCGTCGGGTCGAGCATCGCGAAGCTGCCGTCGCTCTCGTCGGCCTCGGCCACCATGAACTCGCCGGCGCCGAGCCGCGCCGACGAGCCGAGGGCGTCGAGGCGCCCGCCGATGACCACGGTGGGGTCCATGCCGGCCGCGTGCAGGCAGCGGGCCACCATGCTCGTCGTCGTCGTCTTGCCGTGGGTGCCGGCGACGGCCACCCCGTACTTCATCCGCATCAGCTCGCCGAGCATTTCGGCCCGCGGGATCACCGGCACCTTGGCGGCCTCGGCGGCGAGGATCTCGACGTTTCCCTCGGGGATGGCGGTGGACTTCACCACCACGTCGGCGCCGGCGACGTGCGCCGGGTCGTGGCCGACGTGGATCGACCCGCCGAGCTGGCGCAGGCGGCGGGTGGCGGCCCCCTCCCTGAGGTCCGAGCCGCTCACGGCGAAGCCCATGTTGATCAGGACCTCGGCGATGCCCGACATGCCCGAGCCGCCGACGCCGACGAAGTGGATGCGTTGCACCTTGCCGCGAAACACGGTTCCTCCTCAGGCGGCCGGGACCGGCCGGGCGTCCCTGCGCTCCGGCCAGCCCTCCTCCGGGCGGGCGTGGTCGGCCTCGGCGGCGATGCCGAGCAGGATGCCCACCAGCCACAGGTGCGAGATCAGCGCGCTGGCGCCGTAGGACATGAACGGGAGCACGAGCCCCTTGTTGGGCAGCATCCCCGAGATCACGCCGAGGTTGACGAAGGCCTCGGACACCACCATCCCCGTGAGCGCGGCGGCGAGGTACAGGCCGAAGCCGTCGCGGGCGCGCCGGGCGATGGTGAGGCCGCGCCAGGCGAACAGGGCGTAGAGGAGCACCAGGACGACGAGGCCGACGAGGCCGAGCTCCTCGGCGAGCACCGAGCCGATGTTGTCGGTCCAGGGCTCGGGGAGGAAGTGCAGCTTGGCCTTCGAGTTGCCGATGCCCTGCCCGAGCAGCCCGCCGGAGTGCATCGCCATCAGGCTCTGGATCGTGTGGTAGCCGGCGCCGGCCGGGTCCTTCCAGGGGTCGAGGAAGGCGAAGACGCGCTTGACCCGGTAGGGTTCCAGCGCGACGAGGGGCAGCGCGAGGGCCGCACCCGCGCCGACCAGGGCGCCGAGGTGGCGCGGGCGCGCCCCGGCGACCCAGAAGGCGACGAAGACGGTGCCGCCGAGCACGACGACGGCGCCCAGGTCCGGCTCGGGCAGGATGAGGAGGGCGGCGGGCAGCATCCACAGGCCGGCCCGCAGCAGCACCCGCCAGTCACCGATGCGCCGGCGGTGGCGGTCCAGGGTGTGCGCCGCCATGATCGGCACGATCACCTTGGCGAACTCGCTCGGCTGGAGGTTGAGCCCCCCCGAGCCCACCCAGCGGTGGGCGCCGTTCACCGCGCGGCCGATGCCGGGCATGAAGCACAGGGCCAGGGCGAGCAGCACGCCGACGTAGAGGTACCCGCGCAGGCGGCGCAGGGTGCGCGTCGGGGTGACCGCGGCGGCCAGCGCGACGAGCAGCCCGATGCCCAGGGCCACGAGCTGCCGGTTGAAGTACTTCATGCTGTCGCCGGCCTGCTCGGCGGCGATGGCGCCGCTGGCCGAGTACACCATCACCAGCCCCGAGACGGCGAGGGCGACGGTCACGAGGATGAGGGCGGGGTCGGTGCGTCGGGTCACGCTTCCTCCCTGGCGAGGCGGGCGAAGACCTCGCCGCGGTGCTCGAAGTCCCGGAACTCGTCGAAGGAGGCGCAGGCCGGCGACAGCAGCACCGCGTCGCCGGGCCGGGCGAGGCGGCGGGCGAGGGCGACGGCGGCGGCGAGGTCGGCGACGACGTGCTTCGGCGGGAAGCGCGGCAGGGCCTCGGCGATGGCGGGGCCGGCCGCCCCCATGCAGATCACCGCCCGCGCCCGCCCGTCGAGCACCCGGCCGAGGGCGCCGTAGTCCTCGCCGGCCTTGGGCTGGCCGCCGAGGATCGTCACCTGCGGGGCGCCCACCCCCCGAATGCCGGTGGCGGCGGCGTGGACGTTGGTGGCCTTCGAGTCGTCGATCCAGCGCACCCCGCCCGTCTCGGCGACGAGCTGCAGCCGGTGGGGCAGGGGCCGCACCGCCGCCGGGTCCACCGCGTCGGGCGGCACGCCGAGGGCGGCGGCAAGCAGGCAGGCGACGGCGAGGTTCCGGCGGTTGTGCTCGCCGATGAGGCCGGTGCGGGCGAGGTCGACGAGGCCCGCCCGCTCCAGCCCCGACAGGATCGCCAGGTCCGCCTCCACCGTCACCCCCGGGTGGTCGTCGAGCCACAGCACCCGCCGGGGGGCCGCCGCCTCCGCCGCCCGCCCGGCGTCGATGTTCGGGTCGTGGCGGGGCAGCAGGGCGAGGTCCCCGGGCCCGCCCCCCTGGAAGATCCGCAGCTTGTGGGCGAGGTAGGTGGCGAGGTCGCCGTGCCGGGCGAGGTGGTCCGGCGCGAGGTTGAGCACGGCGCCGACGGCGCAGCGAAAGTCGCCCGGCAGCTCCATCTGGTAGGAGCTGACCTCGACGACGGCGACGCGGACGCGGCGGTTGCCGGCCACGGCCCGGTCGCGGGCGAGGAGGCTGAGGGGCCGGCCGATGTTGCCGCCGACGAAGGCGGGCACCCCGGCCGCCTCGAGGATCTGCCCGGTGAAGGAGCACACCGAGGACTTGCCGTTGGTGCCGGTGATCGCGGCCACCACCGGCGGGTCCCCGGTCGCCGCGAGCACCTCGGCGGCGAAGGCCAGCTCGCCCAGCACCCGCGCCCCGGCGCGCCGCGCCGCCGCGACCCAGGGGTTCGCCGCCGGGATGCCCGGGGACACGATCACGAGGTCGGCGCCGGTGAAGTCGCCCTCGCGGTGCTCGCCGAGCACGGCGCGGACGCCGGGGACGGGCTCCACCTCCTCCGAGAGGTCGGTGGCGAGCACCTCCGCGCCGAGGTCCCGCGCGAGCGCCGCCGCCGCCCGGCCCGAGCGGCCCAGCCCCATCACCGTCACCCGGCGCCCGCGCAGCTCCATCACCGCACCTTCAGGGTGGACAGGGCCACCAGCGCCAGCAGGATGCTGATGATCCAGAAGCGGACGATGATCTTGGGCTCGCTCCAGCCCTTCTTCTCGTAGTGGTGGTGGATGGGGGCCATCGCGAAGACGCGCCGCCCGGTGAGCTTGAAGCTCGCCACCTGCAGGATGACGCTCACCGCCTCCAGCACGAAGATGCCGCCGACCAGCACCAGCAGGATCTCGTGCTTGGTCAGCACCGCCAGCACGCCGAGCGCCCCGCCGAGCGACAGGCTGCCGACGTCGCCCATGAAGATCTGCGCCGGGAAGGTGTTGTACCAGAGGAAGCCCAGGCCGGCCCCGACCAGGGTGACGGCGAAGACGGTCAGCTCGCCGGCGCCGGCGACGTAGGGCAGGCCCAGGTAGCCGCTGAGCACGGTGTTGCCGGCGATGTAGGCGAGGATGCCGTAGGTCAGGGCCGAGGTCATCACCGGGCCGATCGCGAGGCCGTCCAGGCCGTCGGTGAGGTTCACGGCGTTGCTGGTGCCGGCGAGGACGAAGGCGCCGAACAGCACGTAGAGCCAGCCGAGCTGCGGCAGGCCGGCGAGGGCGGTGTCGAAGTGCAGGGTGGCGTGCTTGAAGAAGGGCAGCGACAGCGCCGGGTCGATCTCGCCCGCCAGGTAGCCGGCGCCGAGGACCGCCAGGGCGATGCCGAACTGCCCCACCAGCTTCCAGCGCCCGGCGAGGCCCGCCGGGGAGCGCAGCATCACCTTCTTCCAGTCGTCGACGAGGCCGATGGCGCCGTAGCCGAGGAGCACGGCCAGGGCCATCCACACCTCGGCCTGGTCGAGGCGGGCCCACAGCAGCGTGCTCAGGGTGATGGCGACCAGCATGGGCAGGCCGCCCATCGTCGGCGTGCCCACCTTGGTCTCGACGTGGCTCTGGGGGCCGTCCTCCCGGATGATCTGCTCGACCTTCCGGGCGCGCATCCACCGGATGAAGGGCGGGTAGAGGGCGTAGCAGATCGCCAGCGCCGTCACCATCGCCCAGGCCGTGCGGAAGCTGATGTACCGGAAGACGTTGAAGACCTGGTGGGTCGGCGCGAGGGGGACGAGGAGGTGGTAGAGCATCAGCGCTCCCGCGAGGGCCGGGCGGCGGCCAGCTCGTGCACGATCCGTTCCATGGCGAGGCCCCGGCTGCCCTTGACGAGCACCAGGTCGCCCGGGCGGAGGCGGGGG
>WGAH01000890.1 GCA_015489145.1 Deltaproteobacteria bacterium | reverse complement strand
GTTCACGCAGGTCGAGGCCTCGTGGCAGTTGCCGCACTTCGCCTTGCGCGACAGGGCCTCGGCGCCGTGATCCTCCTCCCAGCCGAGGACGTGGCTGGCCGGCTCGAGGTCCGGGCTCGCCTCGTGGCAGGTGGTGCAGCGCTCCGGCGCCCTCGCCGGCGCCTCCTTCACCTCGTGGCGGTGACAGGCGTGGCACTGCCCGAGGTCGGGCGTGGTGCCCGGCCCCTGCGGGTGGCAGAAGGTGCAGTCGAGCTTGTTTCGGGCGACGACCTGCTGGTGCGCCGCGTGGTCGAAGCCGAGGGGGGAGCCGACATCGGGCTGGTCTGCACCGGCTCCACCGTCGACCCGGCGCTGCGGGCGCGCTTCGACGCCCCCTTCCGACTCCGGTACGGCGACGGCGAGGCGCGGTACCGCGGCGTGGTGGTGGTCCGCGCCTCCGACCCCGCGCGGGGTCTCGACGATCTCCGCGGTGCCGCCATCGCCTGGGTCGACCCCGACTCCTTCACCGGCTACCGCCTGCCGCGCGCCTGGATGCGCGAGGCCGGCATCGATCCCGAAGCCTTCTTCGGCGCCTCCACCTTCACCCACGGCCATGACCGCGCCGTCGCCGCCGTGCGCGAGGGCATCGTGCGGGTCGCCGCCGTCGACGAGCAGGCGCTCCTGTGGTCCCGACACGCCGACGAGCTGCGGGTGCTGTGGCGATCCGACCCCTACCCCTCGCCGCCCCTGCTGGTCGCCCGGGACCACCCCGAGCTCGTGCCGGTCCTGGCCTCCCTCGCCGACCGGGAGGACTGCCTGGCCGGGCTCGGCGCCACCGGCCTCGCGCCGTCGAGCTGGGCGGACTACGCCGACATCCCCCCCATCGTGGAGCGGGGCGAGTAGCGTCCGCCGGAGGTCCCCTCGTCGATGATCCGCGGACTCCCCTCGCTGCGCGTGCAGTTCACCGCCATCATGCTGGTGGCGAGCACGGCCTTCGCGCTCGCCGTGCTCCCCGTCGGCTACCTCGCCACCCGCGCGGCCCTCGAGCGCCGCAGCCTCGGCACCGCCGAGGACCAGCTCCGCGCCCACGCCCGCAACGTCGCCGACCTCGTGCTGGTCGAGGACACCCTGTCCCTGCGCGAGTACGTCAAGGGCCTGGCCGACGCGAACCCCACCTGGCGCGGCGTCTTCGTCCTCGACGGCCGCGGCGGCCTGCTCGCCCGCTTCCCCCGCGCTCGGGCCGAGGACCCGCTGGCCGCCCTCGCCGACACGGGCGCCACCGGGGTCGTCACCCTCACCCCCACCCACGACCGGGTGGCGGTGGTCGAGGCCACCCTGGTCGACCCGCGCATCGGCGTGCTGCGCGCCGTCGTCGACCTGTCCCGGGACCACGCCGCGGCGATGGCCACCACCCGCCGCCTCGGGCTGGCCGTGGGTTTCCTCACCCTCGTCGGCGTGGCCCTCGCCTTCCTGCTCGGGCGCAGCCTCACCCGCGATCTCGACGCCATCACCGAGCGCGTCGAGCGCTTCGGCCGGGGCGACCTCGACGCCCGCGCCCCCGAGCGGGTGAGCAGCACCGAGGTGGCCGTGCTCGCCCACCGCTTCAACGAGATGGCCGACCGCCTCGTCGAGGCCCGCGAGCGCCTCGTCCGCCAGCAGGAGCAGCTCATCCAGGTCGAGCGCCTGGCCGCCCTCGGCACCTTCGCCGCCGGGACCGCCCACGAGGTCGTCAACCCGCTGGCCGGGGTGGCGGGCTGCGTGCGGCGGCTCGGGCGCGCCGACCTGCCCGAGGAGCGCCGGGATCGCTACACCGCCATGGCCCTCGACGGCCTGCGCCGCGCCACCGACGTCCTCCGCAACCTCCTCACCTTCGCCCGCGCCGAGCCCCGCCCACCCCAGCCGGCGGAGCTGTCCGACCTGCTCCGCCGCACCGTGGACCTCGCCTGCCAGGGCTGCGGCCGGTCGGTGCGCGTGGCCGAGGGGCCGCCCGTCGCCGTCCACTGGCCGGTGGCCCAGGTCGAACAGGTGCTGACCAACCTCGTGCTCAACGCGGTGCAGGCCGCCACCTCCGAGGTGGAGGTGCGCTGGGAGGAGGAGGGCGACCGGATCCGCATCGCGATCCTCGACGACGGACCCGGCATCCCCCCTTCGCTGAGAACCCGCGTCTTCGAGCCGTTCTTCACCACCCGCAAGGCGGGCGGCGGCACCGGGCTCGGCCTGAGCGTGAGCCGCAGCCTCGTCGAGGCACTCGGGGGCCGGCTATGGCTGGACGACCGCCCCGATGGCCGCGGCGGGCTCTGCGCCCGCCTGGAGCTGCCCCGCCGCACCCCCGGAGTGACCCCCGATGCCTCTTGACGTGCTGCTCGTCGAGGATGAACCGACGCTCCTGGCCACCCTCGGCGACGCCCTCGAGGACGCGGGCCACGCCGTGACCCGCCGCGACGACGGCGACGCGGCCGCCGCGGCCCTGCGCCGGCAGCGCTTCGACCTGCTGGTCACCGACGTGCGGCTGCCGGGAACCGACGGCTACGCCCTCGCCCGGCAGGCCCTCGCCTCGCCGCCGCCGGCGCCCGACGTGGTGCTGATGACCGCCTACGGCGAGGTCGCCGCGGCGGTCGAGATGCTCAAGCTCGGGGTGCGGGACTACCTCCTCAAGCCCTTCGAGGAAGACGCCCTCGTCGCGCTGGCCGCCCACCTCGAGACCCTGCGGGGCGGTCGCGACCTCGCCGCCCCGGTCGCTCGATCGGCGGAGATGCAGCAGGTGCTCGGGCTGGCCCGGCGCGTGGCCCGCACCGACGTCAGCGTGCTGCTCACCGGCGAGACGGGCGTCGGCAAGGAGGTCGTCGCCCGCGTGGTCCACGCGTCCTCGCGGCGGGCCGCGGGTCCCTTCGTGGCGGTGAACTGCGCGGCCATCCCCCGCGAGCTCATCGAGAGCGAGCTGTTCGGCCACGTCCGCGGCGCCTTCACCGGGGCGGTGGCCAACCGCGAGGGCTGGGTGCGGGCGGCCGAGGGGGGCACCCTGTTCCTCGACGAGATCGGCGAGCTGTCCCCCGAGGTGCAGGCCCGCCTCCTGCGGGTGCTCGAGACCCGCGAGGTGGCGCCGGTGGGCACCGAGCGCCGGCAGCCCGTGGACTTCCGCCTCGTGGCGGCGACCCACCGCGATCTTCGCGATCCCGCCGGCGGTTTTCGCCCGGACCTCCTCTACCGGGTCGCCGCCTTCGAGATCCGCATCCCCCCGCTGCGCGAGCGGCCCGCCGACATCCCCGCCCTCGCCGCCCACTTCCTCGGCGCCCTGCGCGGCCGCTTCGAGGAGGTCCCCCGGGAGGTGACCCCCGAGGCCCAGGCGGCGCTGGCGAGCCACCCCTGGCCCGGCAACGTGCGGGAGCTTCGCAACGCCATCGAGCACGCCGCGGTCATGGCCGGGGCGGCGCCGATCCGGCCCGACCACCTTCCCCCCTCGATCCGCGACCCCGGCGGCGAGGCGGCGGGGCTCGACCTCCGGGCCGCCCTCGGCCGGGTGGAGGCCGAGCAGGTGCGCCGCGCCCTCGCCGTCAGCGGCGGCCACCGGAGCCGCGCCGCCGCGCTGCTGGGCATCTCCCGGAAGCACCTCTGGGAGCTGATGCGCCGACACGGCATCGGCGGCTGAGCGCCCCCGGGGTTCAACCCGTCTTGCGCCAGCCCACCCGGCCGCCGGTGCGTCGCCGCGACACCCGGCGACGCGGGCCCGTGCGCTTGGGCTTGCGGTCCGGCGAGGGCAGGTCGGCGCCGGCGAGGCGCTCCAGCTCGTCGGGCAGCGCGTCGAGGGTGTCCCGCACCAGGGGCCAGCCGACCGCCTGGGGTACGTAGAGGGGCGCCCCCTCGATGCGGGCGTGCAGGCCGTCGAGGTCGATCTCGCCGAGGCGCGCCCGGTCCACCTGGTCGGCCAGCCACACGATCTCGGCCAGCCGCCGCGCCGTCGGGTGCTCGATCTCGGCGATGGCCGCCGCGTCGTGGTGGAGGCGCACCGCCTCGCACAGCCCCTCGGGCAGCCCCCAGGACTCCAGGCAGGCCGCCCCGAGCACCGCGTGGTCGCAGCCGAAGCGCTCCCGCTCGGCGGCGAGCCAGGCGTCGGCGTGGGGGTGATCCGTGTGCAGGATCACGAGGTCCTCGTCACCCTCCACCGCCATGAGCAGCGTCTCGCCGATGTCGTGGAGCAGGCCGCTGACGAAGGCGTCGCCGGGCACGATGCCGTCCACCCGCGACGAGAAGCGCCGGGCGGCGATGCCCACGGCCAGGGCGTGCCGCCAGGCCTGCCGCCGCGCCGGGTGCGCCGACTTCCCCATGTGCATGACCGCCAGCGACATGGCGAGGCCCTGGATCGCCCGGAAGCCGAGCACGAAGATCGCCTGCCGAAGGTTGCTGACGTTGCGCCGCAGCCCGTAGAAGGGCGAGTTCGCCAGGCGCAGGATCTGGGCGCTCAGGGCCGGCTCCAGCGAGATCGCCCGCTCCATGTCCCGCTGCGAGGACTCGGGATCGCTGGCGACCTGGTGGATCTTCATCGCCGCCTGCGGGAACAGGCCGAGCGCGTCCACCTGCTTCAAGATGCGCTGGATGGCTTGTTCTTCGGAGGGCGACATCAGGGGTTCCGGTCAGGGGGGGAAT
>WGAH01000889.1 GCA_015489145.1 Deltaproteobacteria bacterium | reverse complement strand
GCCCTGGCGGGTCCCCGGGCCGACCTCGCCCGGGCGCTCGCCGAGGGCTCGGTGAGCCCCTACCGGGCGGCGGCCGACTGGAGGCGGGCGTGACGGCGGGGCTGCTCGGGCTGCCGCGGGGGGGCGGGCGCCTGGGCCTGCGCCTCGACGGGCCGGTGGCCGAGCTCGTCGTCGACCACCCCGAGCGCCGCAACGCGATGAGCCCGGGCATGATGGCCGACCTGCTGGCGGCGGTGGAGCGCCTCGCCGCCTGGGACGGGGTGGCGGTGGTGATCCGGGGCGAGGGTCGCCGGGCCTTTTGCGCCGGGGGCGACCTCGGGGCGGTGCGCGCCCACCTCCTCGAAGCCGGCGAGGCGATGGCCCGGGCGATGCAGGGGGCCCTCGACCGCCTCGCCGGGCTGCCCGTGCTGGGCATCGCCGCGGTCGAGGGGGTCGCGCTGGGCGGCGGGGCCGAGCTGCTGACGGCGGCCGACGTGGTGGTCGCCGCCGAGGACGCCCGCATCGGCTTCGTCCACGCCGCCCTGGGCGTGTCCCCGGGCTGGGGGGGCGGCGCCCGCCTCGCCCGGCGGGTGGGCCCCGGGCGCGCGGCGCGAATCCTGGCGGAGGCCCGCGTGCTCGAAGCCGAGGAGGCGCTTCGCGTCGGGATCGTGGACGAGGTCGTCCCCACCGGCGAGGCCCGCGCCCGCGCCCTCGCCATCGCCCGGGCCGCGGCGGCGAACCCGCCGGCCGCCGTGCGCGGGGTGATCGCGGTGGCCAAGGCTGCTGATCCCGACGCCGAGCGCGCGGTCTTCGCCCGCCTCTGGGGCGGTCCGGATCACCGGGCGGCGCTGGCGCGCCTGCCGGCCGGCCGTCGCCCGCCGCGGGACGGGTCGGGCGGGGATTGATGCGTCGCGCCGCCGCCCTCGCCCTGGTCGCGGCGGCCTGCGCCGGGCGGCGGCGGCTCCCGCCCTGGCCCGAGGACGCCGGCCCGCGATCCCGCGAGGAGGCCCCGGATCTCTCGCAGGTCACCGGCATGGTGGCGGGGGGCCTGTACATGGACGGCACGCTGCCCTTCTGGATCGACGTCCCCGCCGGGTGGCGGGCGCGGCCCGGCCCGGGGGACGGCGCCCTGCGGGTGGCGCTCGTCCACCCGGCGACCGGCGCCCGGGTGACCGTCCACGCCTGGCCCGAGGGGCCGCTGCGCCCCCGGGGCGAGGAGGGCTGCGCCTGGACCTTCGAGGACCGCGGGGACTACGCCGGCCTGCTCGTCCCCGGCGAGGTGGTCGTCGCGACCTGCGTCCCCCTCGACCCGGAGGCCCCGCGGGTCTTCGCCTGGCTGGTCGAGCGCGCCGGCCGCGCCTGGCAGCTCGACCTGCGCGTGCCCCCCGAGCACCTCCTGGCCGGGCTGGAGGCCGGTGAGGCGCTCCTCGCCACCGCCCGCTGGAGCCGGAACGCGGCGCCGGCGCCGCCTTGAGGCGGGGCTTCGCGATCAGCGCCGGCGGCGCAGGGCCACCAGCGCCAGGGGCAGGGCGAGTAGCGCGGCGAAGCGTCCCCGGGCCCGCCCGGAGCTGGCGCAGCCGCCGCCGCAGCCGCCGCCGTCGCCGCCGCAGCCCGAGCCCTCGTAGCTGACGGGGCCGACCTCGGCGTAGCCGCCGAGCCAGTCGGAGGCGTCGCCGGCCGGGGCGAAGGCGAGGTCGGTGAGCCCGAGACCCTCGTAGGCGGGCAGGTCGTAGGTGAGGTCGCCGAGGGCGGAGCCGAGGACGCTGCCGAGCAGCGTGTCGAAGGCGGTGCCGAAGTCCGCCTCGATGTCGGCGGTGGCGTCGGGGGCGAACTCGTTGGCGACCACCGCCACCGTCATCGCCTCGGTGCCCGGGTCGACCTCGATGGCGAGCTGGCCGGCGGCGCCGTCGAGGGCGAGGTCCACGCCGACGTCGGTGGTGAGGGCCACGCCGAGGATGCGGGCCTGGCGGTCGTCGAGCTCGCCGTAGAAGTCCAGGCCGAAGTCCTCGAGGTGGACGGCGGCGTCGTGGCCGCTGTCGAAGCTCATCGTCGGCGGGGCCTGCGGCCGGGTGGTGATCACCAGGGGCTCGCTCTCGGGGAAGAGGTCGTCGAAGGCGTCGCCGGCGAACATGCCGAGGAGGCTGGTGTCCAGCGCGATGCCGGCGGTCTCCTCGTCGACGTCGTAGCAGAGGGCCCCGCCGCGCCACAGCGCGTAGAGGGCCTGGTTGCCGAAGTCGTCGGAGACCAGCGCCGCGAAGTGGTAGTCGGGGGAGATGCCGTCGGGGGCCGCGCCGAGCTCGGGCAGCTCCGAGTCCACCGCCTCGGAGGCCCCCGGGTCCCGGTCGGCCACGCAGGCGGCGGGCTCGGAAGCGTCGGCGGCGCCGTTCATGTGGATGCGGAGGCCCTCGGGGGTGGTGTCCACGTCGGAGGGAAAGAGGTCGAGCTGCACCACGGCGCCGTTGAGATCGAGCTCCTGGCTGATCGAGGCCTGGGAGAAGGCGTCCTCGATGGCGCTCTCGATCTGCGGCCCGAGGTCGGCGATGCTGCTCTGGAGCTGGCTGTCGGCCATGCCGAGCACGAAGTCGTACAGGGACAGGCCGAGGACGTTGAGCACGCTCTCGAGGGTGTCGATGCTGCAGTTGGCGAGGTTGATGTCCTCGCTGGCGAGATCGTAGGCCACGTCGATGTTGCCGACCGTGGCGTCGAGGACCGGCGTGCCGTCCTCGCCGGTGACCACCTCGAGGGCGATGGTGCTCGTCACCGTGGCGTTGAAGGGCTCGACGTTGCCGTCGCAGGTGTCGCCGATGCACTCGAACTCGGTGTAGAGGGAGAAGGGATCGGAGCCGTCGTTGAGCCAGACGAGCAGGTCCACGTCGAGCTCGAGGTAGCCGTCGCGGGGCACGATGGTGGCGTCCTGCACGCTCACGCCCACCCACGCGTCCTCGAGGGCGTAGGCGTAGCCGCCGAGCCAGCACTGGCCGAGGGCGCCCTCGTAGCCGCCGCTCTGGGCGTCGATGGGGATCTCCGAGGGCAGCATCGCCGGGACCACCTCGCCGAGGGCGTCGAAGCCGGCGGGGGTCACGTCGATGGCGGCGGCGTCGGCGATGGTCTCGCCGGCGGGATGGGTCCCGGCGAGGGCGGAGAGGCTGAGGAACAGGGCGGCAGCGGTCATCGGGCACTCCGGGGAGCGGGGCCCCATGGTAGCCGCACCTCGCCCGAGGCGCCATCGGCCCCGCGGCGAAGGTCGGTTCCGGTCGGCAGGGAAGCGCCGGCCCTCGGGTGCCGACCCCGGAGCGTCGGCCTCCGGCCGGCAGGGGGGCAGCGCCGGCGGGCGTTGACACGTCTCGGGCCCTCGGGTTATCAGGCCGGCGCCCGCCGCGGCGGGTGCCGCTCCTCCCACCGGGGGCAGCCATTTCTGGCCAGGTAGCTCAGTTGGTAGAGCAGGGGACTGAAAATCCCCGTGTCGGCGGTTCGACTCCGTCCCTGGCCACCATCCTCCCCCTCCTCGTCGCGGCCGTGGCCGCGCCGGCGGCCGGGTGCGGGCAGGACCCCTGCGAGACGCTGTGCACCACCATGGGGCGCGAGCTGGGCCGCTGCATGGGCGAGTGGCCGGCCGACTGGCAGGACCTCGACGCCACCGGCCGCCGGGCCTGGGTGACGAGCTGTCGCAACGGCTGGTCCGAGGTGCGCGCCGACCTCGAGCCCCGCGAGCTGGACGACGCCCTCGACCAGTGCGGCGAGACCCAGGACGCCCTGGACGAGCTCGACGCCCGGGGCGAGACCTGCGACGTGCTCCGCGCGCTGTACCTCGCCCGTTGACACGGTGGCGCCCGGTTCTTCGCGGCTCGCCCCCGCTCAGCGGTAGGTGATGTCCGCGATCTGGATGCCGAGCTTCTTGATGCGGTAGTTCAGGTTGGAGCGCGAGATGCCGAGCAGCCGCGCCGCCCGGGCCTGGACGCCCCGCTCCCGCCGGAGGGCCTCGACGATGAGGCGGCGTTCGAGGTCGGCCAGCGCGTCGTTGATCGTCCAGCCCTCCCGCAGCAGCCCGGCGCTGGCGGCGTCGGCCGCGTCGGCCTCGTCGAGGTCCGGGAGGCGGACCTCGGTGATCACCTCGCCCGGCGACAGGATCACGGCCCGCTCGATGACGTGCTCCAGCTCGCGGACGTTGCCGGGCCAGGGATAGCGCATGAGGCGGTCGAGGACCTCGGGGGAGACGCGGCGGGCGGGGCGCTGGTGGGCCCGGGCCTGTCGGGCGATGAAGTGGTCGACGAGGAGCGGGATGTCGTCGAGGCGCTCCCGCAGGGGCGGCACGGGGATGTGGAAGACGTTGAGGCGGTAGTAGAGGTCCTCGCGAAAGCGCCCGGCGCGCACCTCGGCGCGGAGGTCCCGGTTGGTGGCGGCGATGACGCGGACGTCCACCTTGATCGTGTCGGTGCCGCCGACCCGCTGGAGCTCGGCGGTCTCGAGGACGCGCAGGAGGCGCACCTGGGTGCTCAGCGGCACCTCGCCCACCTCGTCGAGGAGCAGGGTGCCGCCGTCGGCCTGCTCGAAGCGCCCCCGGTGCCGGCGCACCGCCCCGGTGAACGCGCCCTTTTCGTGCCCGAACAGCTCGCTCTCGACGAGGCCCTCGGGCAGGGCGGCGCAGTTGATCGCGACGAAGGGGGCCTTGCGCCGGGGGCTCCGGTAGTGGATCGCCCGGGCCAGCAGCTCCTTGCCGGTTCCGGTGGGGCCGGTCAGCAGGACGCGGGCGTCGGAGTCGGCGACGGCCCGCACCAGCCGGAAGACCTCCCGGATCGCCGGCGTGGCGCCCACGAGGTTCTCGAAGCCGTAGCGCTCGTCCACCTCGGCCCGGAGCTTCTCGACCTCGGCCACGAGGGAGCGCTTTTCGAGGGCCCGCTCGAGGACGACGATCAGCTCGTCCTTCTCGATGGGCTTGATGATGTAGTCGAAGGCGCCGGCCTTCATCGCCCGCACCGCCGTGTCCACCGAGCCGAAGCCGGTCATCAACACGACCGGGAGGTCGGGATGGGAGGGGCGCAGGGTCTCGAGGAGCTCCAGCCCGTCCATCCCGGGCATGCGGATGTCCGAGAGCACGATGTCGGCGCCGCTCTCGCGCAGGCGGTCGAGGCCCTGGCCCGCGAGGTGCTCGCCGTGGAGGGCCCCGGCCCGCTGCCCCCCGAGGTCGAGCTGGCCCGGCGCGCCGCCCGCACCGGCGAACAGGTCTGGGCCCTGTGGCCCGTCGGGGTCCGCATTCGCTGAGCCCCCCGCCGATCCGCTATCCTCTCCCGGCAGGCGAGGTCCTCCCCGTGAAACACCTCCGCGGCAGGGTGCTGGTCGTCGACGACGAGCCGGCGGTGCGCACGGCGCTGCGCGTCAACCTCGGTCGGGCCGGCTTCGAGGTCGTGCTGTGCGAGCGCGCCGACGAGGCCCTCGACCGCCTGCGCGAGAGCGGCGCCGACATCGTGCTCTCGGACATCC
>WGAH01000888.1 GCA_015489145.1 Deltaproteobacteria bacterium | reverse complement strand
GGCGTCGGCGAGGGCCGCCTCGCCGAGCGGAACGCGCGCCCCACCGAGGCGGCCCTCGCCGACGCCCTCGTCGCCCTGGGGCTGGCCCGCAGCGGCGACGAGGCCGGCGCCCGGCGCGCCGCGGACCGCGCCCAGGCGGCCCTCGTCGACGCCGGCGCCACCGCCGAGCTGGCCCACGCCCGCCTCTGGATCGCCCGCGCCTTCCTCACGCTCGGGCGCATCGACGCCGCCCGGGAGCTCGTGTCCTCGGTGCGCGTGCACGCCGCCGAGACCACCGACGTGCCCCTCCGGGAGGAGGCGGAGGCCCTCGTCGCCGAGCTCCAGGCCCAGGACGCCTCGCAGGAGGCCTGGCGGGCCCTCGACCGGCTGGTGGAGCTGGCGGTGGAGTTCGGCGAGGAGGACGCGATTCCCTCGCTCCTGGACCGGGTGATCGACGCCGCCCTCGAGGTGAGCGGGGCCGACCGCGCCTTCCTCCTCCTCGGCGAGCCTCCCGCCGTCGTCCTCGCCCGGAGCCGGGACGGCTCCCCCGCCGGCAGCCCCTCCTCGGCCACGGTGCGCCGCGCCCTGAGCGACCGCCGGCCGGTGACGGTCCTCGACGTGCGGGAGGACGGCGAGCTGCGCGACCGCGACAGCGTGCGCGAGATGGCCCTGCGGCGCGTGCTGTGCGTGCCGATGCTGCACCGGGACGAGGTGCTCGGCGCGATCTACGTCGACAGCCGCACCGCCGACGACACCGGGGCCTGGGCCGCCGCCCAGCTCACCCGGGCGCTCGCGGCGCTGGCGGCGATGGCGCTCACCCGCCTCCGCTACTTCGAGGCCGCGCTGGTGCAGGCCCGCCGCGCCTCGCAGCTCGAGGAGCGCCGGCGCTCGGAAAAGGAGCTGACCGCCCTGGCCGAGGAGCTGCGCGAGAAGAACCTCCAGCTCGAACGCCTGAACCGCCGCCTCAAGCGCGCCGTCACCACCGACCCCCTCACCGGCATCGGCAACCGCCGGCACATGATGCAGACCATCGAGGCCACCCACTACGAGAGCGCCGCGATGGGCTCGGGCTACGGCCTGCTCGTCATCGACGTGGACCACTTCAAGCAGTTCAACGACCGCCACGGCCACCAGGTCGGGGACCGGGCGCTGGTGCACGTCACGCGCACCATCCTCGACAACCTGCGGAGCAGCGACCACGTCTTCCGCTACGGCGGCGAGGAGCTCGTCGTCCTCGCCCCGACCGGGGACAGCGCCGACCTCGCGCAGCTCGCCGAGCGCCTCCGCGCCGCCGTCGAGCAGCACCCGCTGCACCTCGACGCCGGTTCCGCCGCCCGCGTGACCGTGAGCATCGGGGTGGCCTGGCACGACCCCGACGAGGCGGTGACCTGGGACGAGGTGCTGCGCCGGGCCGACCACGCCCTCTACGCCGCCAAGGAGGCCGGGCGCGACCGGGTCGTCGTCTGGCACCCGGGCCTGGGCTCCGACGTGGGCGCCGCCTGAGGCCGACCGGGCCGCTCACCCCGCGGGCGGCTCGGCGGGCACGAGGCGGGTGCGCCCGATGCTGCCGGTGGGGCGAATCGGCCAGCGCCCGAGGTGCGGCCGGTCGGGCCGGAGCCCGTCGCGGCGCACCCAGGGCAGCTCCGCGCCGGCCATCCAGGCCGCCACCGCCTCGCCCACCGCCAGGGAACAGGTGACGCCGAAGCCGCCGAGGCCGGCGGCCCAGTGCAGCCCTTCCACCTCGCCGTCGGGACCCAGCAGCGGCCGGCGATCCGGCGCGAAGGTGCGCAGGCTCGTCCACCCCCGGCTCGGCCGGGCGTCCGCCACCGCCGGCATCACGGCGCGAAGCTTGTCGAGAAACAGCGCGCGGCCGAATTCCTCGACGGGGCCTCGCCCACCCGGCCCCGGCGGGGGCGGGTCGACGCGCTCGTCGCAGCCGCTGCCCAGCCAGCCGCCGGCCTCCGGGCGCACGTAGACGCCCACGTCGTCCACCCAGGTCCAGGGGTGGTCGGGCCGCGACAGGGGATGCGGCTCGGTGAGGAGGAGGTGGCGCCGCAGGGGGGTGAGCGGCCGGCGCAGGCCCAGGGGCCGCACGAGCCGCGCGGTCCAGGCCCCGGCGGCGAGCACCACCTCGCCGGCGGCCAGGAGGCCGCGGTCGGTGCGGACGCCGCGCACCCGGCCGCCCTCGACGAGGAGCGCCTCCACCCGCTCGCCGAGGCGCAGGGCCGCCCCGTGCCGCCGGGCGACGCGCCACAGGCCGGCCACCAGCGCCGCCGGGTCGGCCACCCGCTCGTCGGGGAGGTACCAGGCGCGGACCAGCCGGCTGCCCGCCAGCACCGGCGCGACCGCCTCGGGGCGGTCCAGCGCCTCCACCCGCACCCCGCGGGCCCGCAGGTGGGCCACCCCGTCGGCGAGGTGGTCGGCGTCGAAGGACAGGCCGATGACCGCCCCGGTCCGCCGGCTCGCCTCGGGCCAGTCGCGTTCCAGCAGCTCGGCCGTCCGCACGGCGAGGGCGCGCTCGAAGGGGTCCTCCCCCAGGCGCCGCACCATGCCGGCGTTGTCGGCGGAGGCCTCCGCTCCGGGCGCCTCTCCCTGCTCGACGAGCACCACCCGGCGTTCCGGCGCGAGGGCGGCGGCGACCGACAGGCCGGAAAGCCCGGCCCCGACGATCACCACGTCGGCCGAGTCCGGCACGGCTCAATCCCCCGCGCCGTCCCGGAGGGCGGCGAGGTGGGCGGCGCGGTCCACGGTCGGGAACGCCTCGCGGGGCCGGAAGCCCGGCAGGTCGAGGTCGGGGTGGCGGGCCTCCAGCCCCTTCTTGTCGAGGCGCTCGGCCACGCCCTTGACGATGATCGGCCAGGCGATCGTGGCGTCGGTGTAGACCTCGGCGAAGCGACCGCCCTTTTCGGGAGGCACGAACTTGCCCCAGCTCACGCCCTCCTGATAGGTGCAGCCGCTCAGGCCGCCCCAGTGGACCGGCTCGGGGCAGATGCGGACGCCGTAGCGGTAGCGGTTCAGCGGCACCTCGCGGCCCAGCGCCGTGTTGATGATGTCGATGAAGGGCGGCGCCTCCTGCGCCCAGTTGCGCGGCACGCCGCCGCCGATGGTGAAGATGCCGAGTCGCGGCGAGCGGCTGACGAAGCGCGCGAACAGGCCGAGGTCGAGGTAGGGGTCGAAGGGCGAGCGCAGGTTCTCGAGCACCTCCTCCGGGGAGCGATCCGTGCGCCGCAGCTCCCGCTCGAGCAGCCAGGTGCCGAGGTCCAGGCCGAGCTCGCTGTCGGTGAAGGCCGGGATGAACACCGGCACCCCCGCGCGCCAGGCGGCCACCATGATGCCGCGCCGGCCGGGGTGGTCGAGGTGGCGGCCGATGCGCCCGCAGATCTCGCGGCTGCCGAAGCGGTGACCCGGGGGGATCGACCAGAACACCTCGGTGAGCAGCCGCTCGAGGTCGTTGAGGTTCTTCTCCGGCTCGTAGGTGTCGTAGACCCGGTTGAAGCCCAGGTCGAAGAGCTGGCTGTCGTCGTAGCCCGGCGCGGCCTTGAAGTGCTGCATGCCGGCCAGCTCCACGAGGCCGTGGGTCATGAGCGCGCCGGTGGAGACGATGGCCTGCACCCAGCCCCGCTCGATCATCTCGGTGATCACGAGGCCCATCTTGGCGACGGTCATCGCCCCGGACAGGGTGAGCACCACCGAGCACTCCGGGTCGAGGACCATCTCCTCGAGGGTGGCGGCGGCCTCGCCCATGTTGCGGGCCCCGAAGGCGGTCAGCGACATCGCCCGCAGCATCTCGTCGAAGTCGCCCACCTTCGCCGGGTCGAGGGTCTCGAGCGGCGTGAGTCCGAAGGAGCGACCGTCGTGGAGGTCGCGGTGGTGGGCGTGGGGGTCGAGGATCTCGTCGTCGGGGTGGTTCTGCTTCGAGCTCATGGTCGTCCTCCGGCGCCCCCTTAGCAGGCGGGCCGCCGGGGCGCCGGCCGGAGGACGGCGCGCCTCGCCTCGACGGCACGCGGGCCGCCGCTCCCGGGCGCGCGGGCCCCTTGTGCGCCGCCCCCCCGGCGTTAGCCGAGAGGGTTCCCAACCCCGAGGTCCCCGTGTTC
>WGAH01000887.1 GCA_015489145.1 Deltaproteobacteria bacterium | reverse complement strand
CTTCTCCTCGCCCTGCCCGCCGGCGCCGCGGCCGACGGGACGGCGGCGGGCCCGGCGGCCGCGGCGCCGGCGGGCAGGGCGAGGAGAAGGGCAACCAGCGCGGCGCGAAGGGGCCTCACGACGCACCTCCACCCAGCACGGCCTCGACGGCCTCGCGGTAGCGCGCCTCCTGCTCGGCGGTGGGGAAGAAGACCTCCACCACCCGCAGGACGCGGCCGTCGGGCCGCACGCCGATCATCCAGGTGTAGGGATCGTCGGCGCGGTCGACCAGGCGCAGGAAGGCGTAGTCGCCGACGCGAACCTCCTCGGCCGTGGCGAAGCCCTCGGCGAGGCGCTGCCGCAGGGCGGCGAGCCAGAAGTCGGCGTCGCCCCGCGGCTCGTTGTCGAGGCGGCCGGTCCAGAGGCGGGCGCCGTCGGCGCTCTCGGCGACGAAGGGACCGTGCGTGGCCAGGGCCACCATGCCCTCGGGCACCGGCAGGCGCAGGGGGCGGGCGCCGCGCAGCAGGTCGTCGCCGAAGGGCGAGAGCTGCCGGATCCAGGCGAACTCGGCGGCGTCGTCCTCCTCGCCGGTCCAGGCCAGGGCCGGGCGCTGCTGGAGCTCGACGGTGACCGTGGACATCGCGGCGAGCTCGCGCAGGGTGCGGACCTGCGCCTCCAGCCGGTCGATCTCCTCGGTGACGCGCTGGATCTCCCGGATGAGCCGCAGCTTCTCCTGCTCGTCCTCGGCCTTGGCGAGCAGGGCCACCAGCCGGTCGCGGGTGGCCCGGGCCGAGCGCAGGCGCAGGTCGGTGGCGGTGAAGGCCTCGGTGACGTCCTCGGCGGTGATCGAGCGGCTCACGACCTCGCCGAGCTCGAGGACGGCGGCGAAGAAGCGCTCGAAGCCGTCCACCGGCACCCGCACCCGCACGAAGTCCGGCCCCATCGACTCGAGGCGCCCGCCGGCCTCGGTCGCCATCTTCACGATGCGGTCGGCCGTCTCGTCGGGGCGGGCCACGCGGAGCACGGCGTGGCCGTCGTAGTGGACCATGCGCGCCGCCGGGGCCGGGGCGTTCGGCGCGGGCTCGGAGGGCGCTGCCGCGGACTCGGAGGGAGGCGCCGCGGCCGCGCCGGTGTCGGCGCGTTCCATGCGCCGGGCGGCGACCTTGGCCCGGGCCGGCGCCGGCGCCTCCATTTGCGCGACGGCGCCGTAGCCGACCTCTTCGTCCGCGAAGGAAGCGTCGTAGTCCTCGTACCCGCGGGTCTCGGCCCGTCGGTGGGCGCCGCAGCCCGCGAGGAGCAGGGCGAGGAGCGCGCCCAGCAGGGGAACCAGCCATCGGTTTCGCATCGGGACCTCCCGGTGGGAAGGGGATATCGCAGGGCGACGCCACCCGGGGGAATCCGTGCGGTCGCCGCCCACGCACAGCCTGCCGACGCCCTTCGGCGTCCTGCTGTTCCACGTGGAACGCGGCCGGGTCTTACACCTCCGTTTCGCGGAAGGGCCGGAGAGCGCCGCCCCGGCGCCCCCCGACCCCATCGCCGGGCCGCTGCGGGCCTGGCTCGCCGGCGACCTCGCCGCCCTCGCCGCCGTCCCCGCGGAGCCGCGGGGCACCCCCTTCCAGCGCGCCGTGTGGGCCGAGCTTCGCCGCGTCCCCCCGGGGCAGACGCGCACCTACGGCGAGCTCGCCCGCCGCCTCGGCACCGGCCCGCGCGCCGTCGGCGCCGCCTGCCGGGCCAACCCGCTGCTGCTCGTCGTCCCCTGCCACCGGGTCGTCGCCGCCTCGGGAGCCCTCGGCGGCTACGCCGGGGGCGTCGCCCGCAAGGCCGCCCTCCTCCGGCACGAGGGCGTGCGCTTCGACGCCCGGGGGCGCGTGGCCCGGTAGGCGCGCCGCCTCGTCCCGGGGGCGCCGCGCGGCCGGCGCGAAGCTCAGGCCCCGTCGCCGGGACGGGGGAGGCCGGCCTCGGCGAGGGCCTCGCGGACGAGATCCTCGTCGGCCGGCTCCGCCGTGGTGACGGCGAGGCGCGGCTCGTCCTCGGCCACGCGGGCGATGGCCCGGCGGGCCGGGGGGTTGCCGGCCCAGGCCCGGCGGGCGAGGCCGTTGGCCACGTCCCAGGACAGCATGGCGGCGGCGCGGCGGCCGGCGGCCTCGGAGCCGTCGAGGAGCAGCCCGAAGCCGCCGTTGATCACGCGGCCCCAGCCGACGCCCCCGCCGTTGTGCAGGCTCACCCAGGTCGCGCCGCGCACGGCGTCGCCGACGAAGTTGTGGACCGCCATGTCGGCGGTGAAGCGGCTGCCGTCCCGGATGTTCGCCGTCTCGCGCCACGGCGAGTCGGTGCCGCTCACGTCGTGGTGGTCGCGCCCGAGCACGATGGGCGCGCGCACCTCGCCGGTGGCGACGGCGCGGTTGAAGGCGGCGGCGATGGCCCGGCGGCCGTCGTGGTCGGCGTAGAGGATGCGGGCCTGGGAGCCGACGACGAGGCGGTTGGCGCCGGCCTGCTCGATCCAGCGCAGGTTGTCGATGACCTGCTGGCGCACGTCCTCGGGAGCCTCGGCCGCCTGCCGGCGCAGGATGTCGGCGGCGATGCGGTCGGTGCGGGCGAGGTCGTCGGGGTCGCCGGAGGTGCAGACCCAGCGGAAGGGGCCGAAGCCGCTGTCGAAGCAGAAGGGCCCCATGATGTCCTCGACGTAGGAGGGGTAGCGGAAGCCGCCGCCGGGCCCCTCGATGTCGGCGCCGGCCTCGCGGGCGCGCACGAGGAAGGCGTTGCCGTAGTCCCAGAAGGCCATGCCGGCGTCCGCCACCTGGTTGATCGCCGCCACCTGCCGCCGCAGGGAGGCGTGGACCGCCTCGCGGAAGCCCGCCGGGTCGGCGGCCATCATGCGCCGGGCCTCCTCGAAGGACAGGCCCGCCGGGTAGTAGCCGCCCTGGTAGGGGTTGTGCAGGGAGGTCTGGTCGCTGCCGAGGTCGACGGGGGTGCCGGTGCGGGCCAGGGCCTCCCACACGTCGACGATGTTGCCGAGGAAGCCGATGCTGACGGCCTCCTTGTCGCGCCGGGCCCGCTCGACGCGCAGGAGCAGCCGGTCGAGGTCGTCCTCGACCTCCGTCACCCAGCCCTGGGCGTGGCGCTTGCGGAGGGCCGCCGGGTTCACCTCGGCGATGACGCCCACCGCGCCGGCGATGACCGCCGCCTTGGCCTGGGCGCCGGACATGCCGCCGAGGCCCGAGCTGACGAACAGCCGCCCGGCCAGGCCCTCCTCGCCGGCGCGCAGGTAGAGGCGCCCGGCGCCGAGCAGGGTGATCGTCGTGCCGTGCACGATGCCCTGGGGGCCGATGTACATGAAGCTGCCGGCGGTCATCTGCCCGTACTGGGTGACGCCGAGGGCGTTCATGCGGTCGAGGTCCTCCAGGGTGGAGTTCTCGGGGATCACCATGCCGTTGGTGAGCACGACCCGCGGGGCGTCGGGGTGGCTCGGGAAGACGCCGAGGGGGTGGCCCGAGTAGAGGGCCAGCGTCTGCTCGTCGGTGAGGCGCGACAGGTAGCGCATCGCGAGCAGGTACTGCGCCCAGTTCTGGAAGACCGAGCCGTTGCCGCCGTAGGTGACCAGCTCGTAGGGGTGCTGCGCCACCGCCGGGTCGAGGTTGTTCTGGATCATGAGCTGGATCGCCGCCGCCTGCCGGCTGCGCGCCGGGTAGGCGTCGATGGGCCGGGCGTGCATCGGGTAGTGCGGCCGGAAGCGGTACATGTAGATGTGGCCGCGGTCGCGCAGCTCGCGGGCGAACTCGGGGGCCAGGGTCGCGTGCCAGGCGCGCGGGAAGTACCGCAGGGCGTTGCGGAGGGCGAGGGCGAACTCGTCGGGGGAGAGCGGCGTGTTGCGGCGCGGGGCGCGGTCGACGTCGGGATCCTCGGGCGGAGGCTCGGGCAGCTCCGCGGGAATGCCCTGCATCACGGCTTCCTGGAAGGCGGGGTCGATGGGATTCGCGGCCATGGCGGGTGCCTCCGGGCAGGTGCCCCGCGGGGGGGCGGGTCGGGGCCGGCGGAGCTGCCGGCGGG